>CAYOUM010000030.1:0-11809 GCA_964407185.1 uncultured Methanomassiliicoccales archaeon
GGTTGTTCATCACGATGTACGTGATGTCGAGATTTCGGCGCATCGCGTGGATGAAGTGCCCGGCGCCAATGCCGTAGCCGTCGCCGTCGCCCCCCGCGGCAATCACGGTCAGCTCGGGGTTCGCAAGCTTGATGCCTGTCGCGACGGGGATCGAGCGCCCGTGAATCGAATGGAAGCCGTACGTCGACAGGAAGTGTGGGATGTTCGAGGAGCATCCGATCCCGCTCACGATCGTGACCATCCACGGCTTCAGCTGAAGCGCCTGGAGTGCCTTCTGGAGCCCGTTGAGGACCGCGAAGTCCCCGCATCCCGGGCACCATGTCACCTTGATATCGGACTTGTACTCCTGGAGCTGGATCACACCGCCGCTCATCCCATCACCTCTCGGACCTTTGCGGCGACCTCGGACGGGTAGAAGGGCTCGCCGTCGTACTTCCCGAAGAAGTGGTCCGGCTTGTAACTGGTCTCCGCGGTCATGAGACGGGTGAACTGGCCCGTGTAGTTCCCCTCGACCGCGAGCGTCTTCTTTGCGCCTTTGAGGATCTCCAGCGTGTCCTGGGCATGGAATGGGAACAGGTACGAGAACTCGAGCGAATTGACCGCAATCCCGTCGGAGTCCCGCAGGTTCTGGATCGCCTCGCGGATCGGGCCCTGGGATGAACCCCACGAGATGATCGTTAGATCCGCGTCCCGCACGCCCCATAGCTCGGGGCCCTTCGTGTCCCGCAGCAGGCCCTCCAGCTTTCGCATCCTTTTTCCATCATCCGCTTCCGGAGCTCGACGTATTCCGGAATGCCTGCGAGGACGTCGGAAATCAGCACCCCGTGCTCGTCGTGTTCATCGCTGCCGGCCGCAAACTGGAGGCCCTTCTGACCAGGGATGGACCGCGGGCTCACGCCGCTCTCCGTAATCTTGTACCGGAGGTACTCCCCTTCCTTCTCGCCACCGTCGGCGGCGAGGAAGCCTCGGATGATCGGGACGTTGAAATCGAAGCCGTCCGTCGTGCGGTACCCTTCCGACAAGTACAGGTCACTCATTACGATCACGGGAGTCTGGTACACGTCCGCGAGGTTGAACGCCTCCGCCGTGAGACGGAAACATTCCTGCGTGTTCCGGGGGGCGAGAACGGCGCGAGGCCAGTCGCCCTGGCCAGCGCCGAGGACGAGGTTCAGGTCCCCTTGCTCCGTTTTCGTGGGCAACCCTGTTGACGGCCCGGTTCGTTGCGCGAGCACGACGACGACAGGTGCCTCGACCATCCCGCCCTGGCCCAGCCCTTCGACCATCAGCGAGAAGCCGCCGCCGGACGTCGCCGTCATCGAGCGCACGCCCGTGAAGCCCGCACCGATCGCCATGTTCACCGCTGCGAGCTCATCCTCGACCTGCTTGACGACGACGCCGTGCTCAGGGGCGTGGTCCGCCATCCAGTGCATGATCGAGGAGGCGGGCGTCATCGGGTACTGGGCGAGGAACTTGCATCCCGCCGCAAGGGCGCCGAGTGCAATCGCGTGGTTTCCCGTGATGAGGATCCGCGGTTTGTACGTGTAGCGGAGACCGAGGTTGAGGCTTCCGCCGTGCTCCTCCGCGTAGTTGTAGCCCGCGATTGCCGCGTTCACGTTCGATTGGACGATCTCTTCCTTCTTGTCGCCCCAGATTGCGCGGAACGCAGATTCGACGACCCGCATGTCCATCTCGAAGAGGCAGATCGCAGCACCCAGGGCGACGGTGTTCTTCATGAGCGGGTTGTTGCCATGATCCCGCGCGACTCGTGCCAAGGGGAAGCTCAGGAGGCGAACGCCGCCCGCGAGTCGCTGCGTGTCGATCTTGATGTTGTCGGAGTCGAAGATGATCGCTCCGCCGTCCCGGACGTGAGACGCATGGATGTCCGCCGTGGGCTGGTTCAGGCAGATGAGGACGTGCGGGCGCTCCCCCTGCGAAAGGACGGGTTCCTCCGAGGCGCGGACTTGGACCCAGACATGCCCCCCGCGAATCACGGACTGGTACGATGTGTACGTGAAGGCGTAGAGCCCGCTACGCGTACAAGTCTTCGCGAAGCTCTCCGCTGCGGAAGTCCCGCCATCACCGGCGGAGCCGCCAATGCGGAGGATAATTTCCTTCTGGTCCATGGACATCGCTGTACGAGGGAGGCGACGGTTTCCCGATTAACGTCGCCGTCCGCATAAATACTTTTAGATAATGCGCCGCATGAAAATCAAGACGCAATTGTGAGCGACGCGCCTACCTCATGGGAACCTGGGTGTTGAGCCCGGCGTCCACATGCTCGTTCGGCAATGTCTTTCAACAAGCGTTGCGCTCCGCGCTGCGGGTGACACGAATGGATCTCGGGCTTAGAGGAAAGTGCGCTGCGGTCTCGGCGGCGAGCCAGGGAATGGGGAAGGCGATCGCTCTCGAGCTTGCGCGGGAAGGAGCGAGCACCTCAATTTGCGCCCGACATGAGGAGGTCCTCCGCACGGCCGCTTCCGAAATCCGGGCCGCCACCGGTGCCGAAGTTCTCCCGATTGTGGCCGACGTCGCGGTTGAGAGCGATGCCACACGGTTCATTGATGAAGCTGCGGCGCAACTCGGCGGGCTCGACGTCCTCGTAATGAATGCAGGTGGGCCGCCCTCGGGAAGCCTGGGCGCGTTGACGGACCGGGAGTGGTATCAGACCCATGAGCTCACATTGCTCAGCGCGGTCCGCCTCGCGCGACGTGCGATTCCACACATGAAGGCCCGTGGCGGCGGGCGAATCGTAGCGATGGCCTCAATCTCCGTCAAGCAACCAATTGAGAACCTCGTCCTGTCGAACACGTATCGTATGGCCGTCATCGGCCTCGTGAAAACCCTTGCCGGGGAACTTGCGGCGCACAACATCCTCGTGAATGCCGTGTGCCCCGGATATATCGAGACGGATCGAGCCGTCGACCTGTTCGCCAATAGCGCAGCGCAGAAGGGGATGACGATCGACGATGTCCGCGCAGAAAGGGTGCGAGACGTGCCGCTTCATCGGCTTGGTCGCCCGGAGGAGGTTGCCGCACTCGTCGCGTTTCTTGCGTCAAGCCGAGCGAGCTACATCACGGGGACCGTTGTTCAGGTCGATGGTGGACTGTATCGAGGCGTTTACTAGGCGCTCGGGAGAGGAATCCACTTATAGAGCGAGGGAACATCCGTCCTCGGTCGACGAATGAAACATGTTCCTGATCTGAAGGGCTTCGCGAAGTTCGGACCGTATTCGCCCGCCGTCGTCGCGAATGGGTTCATCTTTATTGCGGGACAGGCACCTGTGAAGCCAGGGGCCGCGCCGGGCGAGCTCGCGGGAACGACGATCCAGGAACAGACTCGTCAGGTCTTGCGGAATATCGAGGCAATCCTGAAAGAACTCGGTAGCTCACTTGGGGACGTCGTAAAGACCACGGTCTACCTCGCGAACCCTTCGGACTTCAAGGGGATGAACGACGCGTATCGTGAGTTCTTCCCTTCCGATCAACCGGCCCGGTCCACCGCACGGCTTGGCGCGGAGGTGCCGGGAATCCTGCTATCGATCGACGCGATCGCAATCTATTCGCCGAAGACAGAGGAATAATCGAACCGCCGGGATGGATGCTTAGAACGACATGCGGGCGAGCGTCTTCGTCGTCCGCACGCCATCGATTGCCCGAATCTTCGATACGACGATCTCGCCGATCATGTTATAGTCGGGCGCCTCGACCTTCGCAATCAGGTCGTACTCGCCGAACAACGGGTACAGCTCGACGACTTCCTTAATCTTCAGGAGCCTCTCGTAGACTTCCCTCTCCCGTCTCGGGTGCGTTCCGACCAGGACGAACCCAATCGCCGTTCGACCACCGCGCACCGCTGTACATGGGGCTCGTATTTGAGTGTACCGATATTGTTGCAGTTAATCGCTCTCGATCGCCAGCTCATGAGCGGGCGTCGACCTTCGGCTACGTCTTGGACGGAGGGTTTCGCGGCGGAAGTCTTATCCGTAGTAAGTACGCTATTAATACCGAATAAAGGCGCCATGGCGGCGGTTCCGCGTATGCCAGAAATCCGCACATCAGTGCCCGAGGAGATCGATGGCTATCTCGATGCCATCGTTAGAAAGGGGATCTTTGCGAGCAAGGCTGAGCTTGTCCGAGCCGCTCTCGTTGACTACGTTAGCGAGACGGGAACATTCTTCCGGGGATTCGACCAAGAGAACATCTTCTCACCCGGTGGTCGCCTCTATCAACTCGAGTACGCCCGCGAGGCGATGAAACGCGGCGGCACGGCCGTCGGAATTGTGTGTGACGATGGCGTCTCTATGGCTGCGGAGACACTAGCGAAGTCGAAGCTTGTCGGACCGGCGCGAAAGATCCTGCCGATAGGCGATCGGCTGGCCATCGCGGTGGCAGGCCTCGTTGCAGACGCGGAACTCGTATACGATGAGCTGAAAGGAGCCGCGCCGAAATCAACGGACGAGGCGGTCAAGATTGTCCGCACCACCCTCCACCGCTTTACACTCGATCGAACGAAGCGGCCCCTAGGAGTCGGAATCCTCCTCGCGAGCGTGCTCGATCGGCGTCCACGATTAGTGGACATTGACCCGAGCGCTGCGACGGTGGAATCCTTCGGCGCCGCCTTGGGCCGTGGTGCCGCATCAGCACTCGAAATCCTAGAGGCCCGCTACAAGAAGATGCGGATTCAAGACGCGGAGAAGCTTCTGCCGAGCCTCTTTGGTCGTGACGTCCGGTTCGAGAGCCTTCGCGTACAATTGTGAAAAAGAGGGAGACCGATTATCACTCGGGATTCGCACTGGTGAAGACTCAAATAGAACGGACCATCATTGGAACGTAGTAGTCACGCATGGCCACAGACGCGGACAAGGACGTTCCCCCGTTCCCGGTGGAAACGTTGCGACACTGGTACGTTACTCCGTTCGGGGGTCACTCGAGCGAGCTCTCATTCTTCCAGGTCGGAATCCGTCGTTTGGCCCTCGAGGCGAACACGAAACTCGATCCCGCGGTGGACCGCGTCCGCATCGGCCTTCTCGGTCACCGGCATGCGAGGCCGCTCTTGCTAGACCGCCCCTTCGAACTCGTCGCGCTCGACGAGTCCCGACCCGAGTCCCTCTCGAAGTCCCCTCGCGGCGAGGCCGTTTTCCCGGAAGGAGACGAGGTCGTTCGTCGACCCTTTCCACAACCTCGTCCTGGAGATTCCGTGGTTCTCAATGGGGTCGCGTCGAGGCACATCCTCGGAAACCCCGAGCGGCTCGCACAGGTCCTCGAGGCAATCATTAAGGAAGCATTCGGTCGGCGTCCCGCCTCGTAGACCGCGAAACGTTTTAGGCCGCGCCGCGTTCGAACCTGCGTGCGGGTCGGCGTCGTGGGGGTTCAAGGGGATGTCAGCGAACATGTGGAAGCCGTGCGACGCGCGATTCGGTCCGGTGGCTTCTCGGCGGATGCGATCGTCGTCCGCAGGCTCTCCGACCTTCAGCGCGTGGACGCGCTGACAATCCCCGGCGGGGAGAGCACGACGATCTCGAAGCTGCTCGTGAAGTTTGGGCTCTTCGAGGAAGTCCAGCGGCGGGCTGAAGCGGGCATGCCGATTCTCGGCACTTGTGCAGGGTGCATCCTTCTTGCGAAGGAAGGAGACGACGAGGTCTCGAAGACGGGCACGAAGCTCCTCGGCCTGATGGAGATGGCCGTTGACCGAAACGCGTTCGGTCGGCAACGAGAATCGTTCGAGGCGGACCTCGATGTCATGATTCTTGATCGCCCGTTTCACGGCGTGTTCATCCGTGCCCCGGCGATCACGCGGACTTGGGGCCGATGCACTCCCCTTGCGAGGCTCGGCGATCGCATCGTCCTTGCGCGCCAAGGGAACCTCGTGGCGTCTGCGTTTCACCCGGAGCTGTCCGGTGACCTGCGGATCCACGAGTGGTTCCTCGGTCTAGTCTAGGAGGAACAGGGAAAGCACAGATGCGACGATCGCGAGGAGGAACGTGATCGCGGCCGCGGGTCGCAGGATGGCCACGGTCGAGTTCACGCTTGTCGTAAGCCGGGCCGCAGATTGCGGACCGAAGATGAGGAGGTTCTCGATATAGCCCGAGGCGACCCCCGCGTCGGCGGGTTCGAGGGCCGCAATCGCGTCACGAACCGTGGCCTCGCTGGCGTCGACGAGGAGGTCCTGATCCATGCCCAGGCCCACTGGGTTGAATCCACCCATTGTGACATTCACAGCGTGGTTGTCCGTCGTCAGCACCTCAGCGTCTTCCAGGAGCCCTCGGATTCGCGCGAGTACCTTCTCCCGAAGGCCTGGCACCATGTTGTTCCCATCGAAAACGACGAATGCGTTTCGCCTGCCTTCGACCTCGAACACGAGCGCCTGGATTCCCTCAGGCCCGAGTCCGCTGCGAGGGGCGACGATCTCCCGCCGAAATGCCGCGCCGACCCGCACGGGGCCGAGCGGGGCCCTGCGGGCAAGTTCCACACCCCTTCGCGTCGCCGTGATGATATCATGGGCGGCTTCGCTTCCGAAGTGCGTCAAGCCGCTTCCGACCTGCATGCAGTTGTGCGCGTCAATGAAGACCGCATCTTCCGCGCCCGCAAGACGGGCTTCCTGCATCGCGGCGAAACCCACCGCGGTCTCGATGTCGTCCGTCGGATGCGGTGCGAGGGATGCGACGACTAACGCGCTGTCCCCAAACATCTGCACGCACACGTTCGATCGGCCCTCCTGGACGCGGAAGACCGGGCTCGCAAGGGATACGCAGTGCGCACCTTGGATCAGCTCTGAAGCGAGTGCGGCAACGCGGGCGACCTCGTTCGAGTTCGCGGGATTTTCATCGTGTGTCGTCGGACCGTGTGCCACGATTACCGTATCCGCCGCGTCGACGAGCTGCGCCCGTAGCTTCCGGGGCAAGTCACTCCCACATATGCTCCCCATCGGACCCGGATGCACCATCGGAGCCAGCAGGACTGCCGGCTTGCCGCCGCGGGACCGGAGGACGAGGGCGCCCACCCGAACACGTGCAGGCACGGCGATCTTCGTGAAGAATGCTTCCGCTTCCTCCCGTCCCTCGTCTCCCTGCTCTGTGAGATGGTCGAGCACAAACCGCATGAGCCGAAGGCCATCGATTCCGAAAGCCCTCTGGAGGGGACGCTTCACGATTTCCGTGAAGCCGATTGCGGTCGCGAGAAAAATCCCGAAAACAAGGGCTGCGGTGAGCCAGTCCGCGACGGTCGTGGGTACGAAGACGGCGAGACCCAGAAGGCCGACGACGGGATGAATAATCGCGGCGGGCAGGGATCGGAGAGCGCTACTCTCGCTCGTGGCGACGAGAACGACGAAGCGGACCCACAACACCGTGGCATAACCGAGGAGCACGGCCCGCGGAATCGCAAATGCATAGGGGACGCCCGCGACAAAGCTGTACAAGGTGAGCCCTACCGTCGTTACGAGAAGAGCTCCGTCGACGATCAAGAGACCGAGAAACGAGAGAAGTGCGGACCGTCGGAGATACATCCGACCGCCGAGGGTTTCTGCGAGCGGTTGGGTCACGACGGCGCTCACAACCGCCGGGATTGCGAACACGAAGAGGGCCCGATAGAGGAGGTCCACCCGAGATTCAGCGATCGGCTGGGGGTAGATGAGGAGGAACCCGCCGAAGAGGGAGAACGCGACGATCGGGATGATCATCCGCCGGGGGGCGGGGGCCCAGAACAGTCGGCCCGTGAGCCGGGCGGTGTCCGCCTGACTGTATTGCGCCGTTCTCGCAGAAGCTGCTGCCGTCGTCACGAGGCCTTCACCACCGCGATGAGGTCCCGCAACGCGTTGGGGTCCTTCGTCCGTTCGACAAACGTCCCCGTGACAAGGATATCCGCCCCCGCCCGGGCAATCTCACCTGCCCATGCAGGCGAGCGAATTCCGCCGCCGACGATCAGGGGGACATCGATTGCAGACTTCACGGCTCCCACCATTTCGGGCGGCACCGGCTCAGGGGCGCCACTCCCCGCCTCGAGGTACACGAGGCGCATCCCGAGATACTGCGCCGTGAGGGCCCATCGAACCGCCTGCTCCGAATCGTTTCTGGGGATTGGATTCGCCTCGCCCACCTCCCCTGCCCGCATTCCCGGCTCGACGATCAGGTACGCCATCGGAATCGGTTCGAGACCCCACGTCTGGATGAGCCGGGCGGCCTTCTGCTGCTCGCCCACAATGAGGCGCGGGGAACGGGAATTCAGGAGGCTCATGAAGTACACTGCGTCCGCGTAGCGGCTGAGCGTGGACGAGCCCGATGGGAACAGGATGACCGGGACGGAGGACCCCGCCTTGATGGAACGGACGGATTCGTCGGCCTTCTCCTGGGTCACGCCGGTCGATCCTCCGACCATGACCGCATCCGTCCCCGCCGCACACGCCACAGAGGCGAGGTCCCGCGCCTCTGCTGCAGATTGCTTGTCCGGGTCGATCAAGGTCATGTGGACCTTGCCACGTTCCACTTTGTCGAGAAGGTATTCGAGAACCTTCACGCAAGGCCCCCCGCGAGAAACGCCACCAAGGCCACAACCATCCCGTACTTCGCGACTCGCTGGGCCCGCGCCGGATTTCGCGCGGAGCACGCCGCGCCGTAGATAAACCTTATGTCCGCGCACGCCACGATCGCGAGATACAGGAGGCCGAACCCCGCAAACGAATAGGGAAGCACGCTCAGGACGACGCCCGCGGCGAATGCAACCGCGGCGATGGCCGCTGCCGGTCGGATGCCGACCCGACGCGGCAGGGTCCGACGATCAACATCGCCCGAAATATCCTCGATGTCCTTCGCAATCTCCCGCCCAATCGTTGCGAGCCCTGCAAGGAGCCCGAGGATGACCGCCCGGCTCAAGGCCTGAAGGTCCCCGCCGTACGCTGCGACCCCGCCAAACACAAACAGCGAGGCGACGAGGTACGCAATCAGCGCGTTTCCGCTCGCACCTCGCACCTTGAACACCTTTTCGTAGGACACCATCACGAGTAGATTCGCGGCGACGAGCGCAATCGCGAGGAGGTTTACCCACGCCGCGGCGGCGAGGCTCAGCCCGAAGAACACGGCGGAGAACGCGCGGGCCTGGTTCGGCGAGATCTCGCCGCTGGGAATCGGTCGGTCCGGATGGTTCACCCGGTCGGTCTCAAGGTCGAAATAGTCGTTCAACGCATTTCCCGCGGCCGTAAACAACCCCGCGGCCAACGCGGCGAGGCCAATCGGCAGCGCCCGGGACCCGAGCCCGTCGATGCCCGCCGTGGCAATCGCTGCGATGGAGACTCCGACCGCGGACATCCCGCAGTTCAATGGTCGCGCCAGCGCGAGGACACCGCGCATTTCGGCGGACGTATCCCTCGTCCGCTAATAACTGTTCGACCTGCCGAGTCGCACCGCGGGAATTTGCGCTCACTCCCGCTCTGGCTCTTCGAGCGGCAAACGCTTCCGCGCCCGCGATTCACGGTGAATCCCGACCGCAATCGTCGCCATCAGGCCGACCGGGAGGGCGAAGAAGGAAGCGAAGACGAGGTCGCGGGAGACGGAGAGATTCTCAACCGTCTTTGACTCCACGGTCACACGGTAGTCGCCCTGGAGGTTGGCGCCGGGATTCGCGGTGCGATTCCACGCGAGGAACGAGACTTTTCGTCCTGCGCCTTCCGTGACCGCGAGGTGGAGGCTGTCGCTCCGCTCGAAGTTCTCGAACAACTGGCGGTCGCCCCATGTCGGATCGCTCGGGACCCATCCCGCCCCATGATAGTACGCGCGGGACCAGACGTGGGAAAGCTCCTCACCGAAGTACCGCGCGCCCGGCTCGAACTCCCCAGCGAAGCCGTTCAATCGTCCCGCCGGAAGGCCGCGGGCCCGGAGCAGGGCCACGAACAGGTCCACGTACTCCGTCGCCTGTCCCGTCCGGCTCTTTAGCGCGAACGCGGCGCCTCTCTCCTCCGGCTGTCTCACGAAGGTGAGGTGCGTCGTCGTGAACTGGAAGGCGGACAGCGCGTACACATGCGCGTTCGTTGCCGTCTGGGCGAGCGCCTGCGCGCGGGCGATGATGTTCGTGTCGAGCAGCTGACGCACGAAGGCACTAAATATAGTGTTCCGCCATCGTTCTCTTCCATGTCGGAGCAGTACTTCGTTCGTCGTCCGTCTGCGCGACACGCGCCTCGCGAAATCCGCGCGATTCTCCGGGGTCGACCTTTCGTGTTTGCCACGGACGCCGCGGTGTTCTCACGATTCGAAGTAGACAGGGGCACGGAGCTTCTCATTGATGCGCTCGATGTGAAGCCATGCGAATCATTGTTGGACCTTGGCTGCGGTTACGGACCGGTTGGTCTGGCGATCGCCGCGAACGTTGAGGGTGTCCACGTCATGATGACCGATGTGAACACGCGCGCGGTGACGCTGACTCGCCAAAATGCGAAGCGGAATGAACTCCGGGTCGAGGTCCGCGAGGGCTCGCTCTTCGAGCCGGTAAAGGGGCTCGCGTTTGACCACATTGCATCGAACCCGCCGATCCGCGCGGGGAAAGCGATCGTCCACGGCATCGTCGATGGCGCACCTGCATTCTTGCTTGAAGGCGGCTCACTCTGGCTCGTCGCGCGCGGGAAGCAAGGGGCCCCATCGCTGCGGGAAAAAATGCGCGCCACGATGGGCAATGCAGAAATCGCCCGCCGCGGGGGCGGCTTCTGGGTCCTTCGGTCGATCCGGCGAAACGACCCGCAGCGGCCGCTACAGCGATGAAATCTCTCGGGCTTCGGGGTGAGACCCCCTCTGCCGGGGCCTCCGCAGACGGCGCCATGCGATGATGAAGAATGCGACGGAAACTGCCGCCAACACGCCAGCGAGAATCGGCCAGATTGGGTGGGCTGCGCTCACCGCAATATTCCCGGGGAGCAGAATCTGACGGGAGCCTTCGTCAGCGAGTGTGCCGGGGGTAACCCCGGGCGTCTCTCCCGGTGGCCCTGTGAGTGGCACGGCAACGAACGAAGAAGACAGCGCAATGGCAGCGACCGCGACGGCTACCACCAGCACCCAGAGGAAACTCCCCAGGAGGACGACGATTTTCGTGTTCTCATTCGGAGACAGGAGGTCTCGCGCTTTCCAGGAGAGCCCGTAGTAGACGAAGCCGTGGTCCTCGTACTTCTTGACGAGCTCGCCCTCCACCAGCTTCTGGAGGTGTCGGTGGACGGCGGCCTTGTCCACCTCGAGGGTCCCCGCGAGCTGCGTGACCGTCCGGCGCATGGGCTGCAGGGCCCGCAAGATCTCGACCCTCGTATCGGAGGCGAGCGCGAACAATGCCTTCTTGTCAAGCTCGACCCGCATCGTCCCTGTCTCTCCGCGGGGAACTAAGGTTGACCACATCATTATGCCCGGCCCGCTTCAGCCTTTCGTCGCCGCTTGGGGTGGTGGTTCGTAGACGAGGGAGCCAAGTTCGGAGAGATCGCTCAGGGAGTGCGCCTTCACGAGGTACGGTGAAATCGTGTATAGCGTCTCCCCGATGTAGAGCGACCGGTACACGTCCGCGTATCCGAACTCTGCGGCGTGCGAAATCACGCCTCGGAGGACGATTCCCGTTGCAGGCGCAAGCCTAAACACGTGCGCACCGGATTCGAGCCCGTCCCACCGGGAAATCGGTAGCACGAGCAGCTCCCTCGAGAGGTCGAAGAGAACGGCCTTGTGTTCGTAAAGGGCAAGTGACCACGCGAACTCGTCCGTCGAGAACTTGCTTGACTCGATGGGGTGTGACGGGTCGGTCACATCGAAGAGGGAGAGCTTCAGGGTCCAGTTCTCCTGGCCGATTCCCAGGAC
>CAYOUM010000031.1:0-11777 GCA_964407185.1 uncultured Methanomassiliicoccales archaeon
TGCAAGGGGACCGACATCGTCGTCGTAGCTTCGCTTCACCGTTTTTCCGAGCCACGAGTCCGTAGGTTCTCTCGTGAGCAGCACGTGATGGCCGCTCCGCCGGAGGGCGGCGGCGACGCGCCGCGCGATCGTCGTCTTACCGGAACCGTCGATTCCCTCAAACGTGATAAGGCGCCCGCGCATGACGACCCCATCCGTGTGGGAGTCGAAAAATGTTCGCGCCGAATCGTGTGCGACATCCTGCTCGGGTCGGCTCACAAGATTCTTATAATGTCACACTTTTGCGGCGCCGCGGAGCCGTATTTGCCGCGGGGGGTAGGCACCGATTCCAGTGAAGCTCAGGCGGGACGTCCGACAGTTTTCCGAAGGCGGAGACCGCTTCGGGCGGTGCCGGAAGTGCGGGAGTCGGATCGTGCTCCTTCCAGATGACCGGCGCCAAGGCTTTTGCTTCGACTGCTACGACTCCCTCGAAACCGTCCGGTCTCAGGTCTAGTCGGACCGCATCCGGCCGAGGAGCTCTCGTTTCCTCTCGGCCCGTGTCCGCTTCCATGCGCGGAGGTCCCGGTCAATCCAGGATTCGGGGCGGCCCTCGGCACGGAGACGCTCCACGTCCGGTTTGTGAATCGCGTCCCAGAAGGTGAGCTCCCGCTCGACGGCCTCCAACGCCGTCGGGTCGGACGTCCCGGGCTCGTCCTCCTCTCCTCTGCCCCCGACGGACCACGCCCATTCCCTCAACTCCCCGAGGAGCCCCGTCTTCTTCCGGCTCTGCCAGGTCAATGTGGCTCGGAGCGTGAGATCCCGTTCGTCGTCCCGGTCGAACACTGCGGTGACGCTCTCGCTGCGGTTCGACCACACGAACACATCCCGCGTGCCTCGGAACGTGAGGCCGTGGCGGCGGAGAATCGCCTTGAACCCCTCCTTGCTCTTTGAGTACGTCGAACCGTCGAGGACGAAACGGTAGCGCATCCGCGCCTTGGACGATGCGGGAGACGATTAAGCCTTCCCTCGCGCGCCCACGCGGGCGACAAGGCGACCCACACGCTCGATCGTCCCGACGATCTCGTCGCCCGGCCGAATCGCGTGGACCCCCGCGGGCGTGCCGGTCGCGAGGATGTCGCCTCTCTCGAGGGACATGACGTGCGACGCATGGTGGACGAGGTCCGGAATCCGATGGACCATGTCCCGCGTCGTGCCATCCTGCCAGACCTCGCCGTTTCCCGTGAGCGTGATTCCCAGCGCCATGGGCTCCGGAACTCGCGATGCACTGGCGACGTCGGAAATCGGTGCGAAGGTGTCGAACCCTTTCGCGGTCGTCCATGGCAGACCTTCCTGTTTCGCCTTCGTCTGCAAGTCCCTCGCGGTGATGTCAAAGAACACGGCGTAGCCGAGGACGTGCACCATCGCCTCCGTCGGCGGGATGTCGCGCCCGCCACCGGACAGGACGACCGCGAGTTCACACTCCGCTTCCACCTGCGCGGAATCGGGCGGAAGCAACACGGTTCCGCCCGACGGGATCAGCGCCGTCGTCGGTTTCATGAAGAACACGGGCGTTTGTGGGACCGCCGCGCCGTTCTCCCGTGCGTGCGCCGCATAGTTCCGCACGACACATAGGATTTTCCCCGGTCGCAGGCGACGGCCCGCGACGGTCAGCCATTTCAAGGCGTCCAACCTTTGCGACCCTCGTGCCGAATGATCTGGCTCCGGACGAGGCCGATCGTGAGCAACGCGAAGAGGACCGCGCCGGCGAGAACGAGCACGACGCCGATGTCGCCGTACAGTTCCCCGACTGAAACCCCGAGGGATGCGAGGCCGTTGAACGTGGCGTGCATCGCGACGGCGCCCAAATACCACGGGACGAAGGAGTATTTCGGACCCCACAGAAAATTGCGCGCGATCCCGTAGCCGGTGAGGCTCGTGGCGGATGCGTGGAGGAGCGACGAGGACACGGAGCGGACGGCGATCACAAGGATGGACGCCGTCAACCCCTCCGTCACGAACGCCGCGACCCCATACAGGAGATTCTCCGTTGCGCTGAAGCCGAACCCGCCCGTCGCGCCGTACACAAGGCCGTCCTCCGGCTCCCGAATCACGCGCCGCCGTCGGCGCACCCCCCAACCCTTCGCGAACTCCTCGGTGAACGGCGCGATGACGAGCGCGAGCAGGATCGTCGCGGGGTCCTGGAACCGCCTCGCGAGGAACTCCCCGAGCGGGGGGAGCGCTTGGAACAGGAACAGGAACAGCAAGCTGAGGAGAGCACCGATGATGACCGCGAACACGGCGCCCCAGACAAACATGCTGGCGATTTCTCCCCAAGGCTCTCGCCCGCGGCGCTCCGTGTTCCGGATCCAGACCGCAAAAATGATGGGTGGAAGGAACGACGACACGACGAGGACGACAAGCGAGGTGACCTCCGTCGCCTGCAGGCCGATGGCGCGGACGTCCACTCAATCCGTCCCCTTCGGGCCGCGCGCCGCACGAAGGCGGGCATGGGCCGCAGCAATCCGTGCGACCGGCACGCGGAACGGGGAACACGAGACGTACGCAAGGCCTAGCTCCTCGCAGAACGCGATGCTCTCCGGATCGCCCCCGTGCTCGCCACAGATTCCGAGTTTGATGTCGGGCCGGGCCTGCCGGCCTTTCTCGACGGCCATTCGCATCAGCTCGCCGACGCCGGCTCGGTCGAGGACCTGAAACGGATTCACCGCGAGAATCGCGCGATCGATGTAGGCCATCAGGAACTTCCCCTCCGCGTCGTCCCGGCTGTAGCCGAACGTCATCTGGGTCAAGTCGTTTGTGCCGAAGGAGAAGAACTCCGCGTGCCGCGCAATTTCATCGGCGGTCAGGGCCGCGCGGGGGACTTCGATCATCGTTCCGAACCTGTACGAGACGTCGACTCCCAGCTCCGTCATCACCGCCTTCGCGACCCGCTCGAGCTTCTCGCGTTCCACTTTCAGTTCGTTCACGTGGCCCACGAGGGGAATCATCACCTCGGGGTGCGGGTCGAATCCCTTCTTCTTCAGCTCACACGCAGCCTCGAAGATGGCGCGCACCTGCATGTCGGTGAGCCCCGGCACGAGGATGCCGAGGCGGCATCCACGCAGGCCGAGCATGGGGTTCACCTCGCGCATCGCGCCCACGGCTTTCAACAGTCGTTCCTTCTCCGGGAGGAGGACCTTGACCCCTTTCTGGAGATCCCCGTCGCCGGCGACGCGGACCTCATCGACGAGCTCGCGATCCATGTCCGAGCGGGCCGCCCGGACGAGAAGCTGCGGGTCCTCTCCGGCCATGGCCAGACGCGCCACGTCCGCCACGAGATCCTCGTACTTCGGCAGGAACCCATGGAGCGGTGGGTCACTCAGTCGGATCACGACGGGCAAGGAGCCCATCGCTTCGAAAATGCCACGGAAATCTTCGCGCTGAATCGGAAGGAGCCGGTCCAGAGCCTCCCGTCGGTCGTCCGCGGTGGCCGCGAGAATCATCCGGTGCACGATCGGCAGTCGGTCCTGTTCGAAGAACATGTGTTCCGTGCGACAGAGGCCGATTCCCTGGGCTCCGAAGGCGCGGGCGCGTCGGGCGTCGCGCGGGTAATCCGCGTTCGCCCATACCTCAAGTCGGCGAATGTCATCTGCCCAGGACAGGAGCGTGATGAGATCTGCCTCCCGCTCGAAGTCGGCATCAATCGTCGGGATGCGCCCCGCGAAGACTTCCCCCGTCGTCCCGTCGATGGAGATGAAGTCCCCCTTCCGGACGGTTCGTCCGGCAACGGTGAACACTTGACCCTCGTACTCCACGCGAATGGCCTCTGCGCCGACAACGCACGGAAGCCCAAGACCCCGCGCGACGACGCTCGCGTGGGATGTCGCCCCGCCGCGCGACGTGAGGATTCCTTTTGCCCACAACATTCCATGGACGTCGTCCGGGGAGGTTTCCGTTCGCGTCAAGATCACGGGCTCCTTGCTGCGCCCTCTCCGTTCCGCCTCGTCGGGGTCGAACACGACGATTCCTGTGGCGGCACCGGGCGAAGCGTTGAGACCCGCAGCGAGGAACCCGCCTCCCTTTCGTGCAGCTTCCTTTGCGCTCTCGTCGAATCGCGGCATGAGGAGCTGATAGACCTGTCCCGGGTCGACTCGGAGGACTGCCTCCTCCCGCGGGATACGTCCCTCCGTCGCCATGTCCACAGCGATCTTCACCGCCGCGCCCGCCGTCCGCTTGCCCGCGCGTGTTTGAAGAATCCAGAGACGCCCGCCCTCGACGGTGAACTCGATATCCTGGAGATCGCGGTAGTGCTCCTCGAGCCGCCGGACCCACCGCTCAAGTTCCTCATGGATTCTGGGCATCCTCACCCTGAGGTCACCGATCTTCAAGGGGGTTCGAATCCCGGCGACGAGGTCCTCCCCTTGCGCATTCGAGAGGTATTCACCGTAGAGCATTTTCTCCCCGGTCGCGGGGTCACGGCTGAACACGACACCGGTTCCGGAATCGTCTCCCAGGTTCCCGAACACCATCGCTTGAACGTTTACCGCAGTCCCCAGGTCGTGTGGAATCTTGTGGAAGTTGCGGTAGTCGACGGCCCGCTTGCCATTCCAAGATTGGAAAACCGCGGTGATCGATTCCTCGAGCTGGAGGCGGGGATCTTGTGGGAACTCCTTCCCCTCCCTGCGGTAGATGTCCTTGTATTCCGAGACAATGGTGCGCAGCATCTCCGCGGTGAGGTCGGTGTCCTTCCGGCCGGACGTCTTTCCCTTCCATCGGTCGAGCGTCTCTTCGAACTTGCGACCGTCGATGCCCATCACGATCCGACCGAACATCTGCAAGAGGCGCCGGTAGGCGTCCCATACGAACCGCTCGTTTCTTGTCAACGCCGCAAGCGTCGGGACGGTCCGATCGTTCAGCCCGATGTTGAGAACCGTATCCATCATTCCAGGCATCGAGAACTTTGCGCCACTCCGGACCGAAACGAGGAGCGGGTTCGACGCATCGCCGAACTTCCGGCCTGCGTCCCCCTCAATGTTCGCGAGCGCGTCCCACATCTGCTTCTTCAGACCGGGTGGGAACTTACTCTGCGCCGTGTAGACGTTGCATGCCTCTGTCGTAATCGTAAAGCCCGACGGTACGGGGAGGCTGAGGCGCGTCATCTCGGCGAGGCCCGCGCCCTTCCCGCCAAGGAGGTCCCGCATCCCCGCGTTTCCCTCCTTGAAAAGGTAGACGTACTTCGGGATCGGCCCCACCGGGAGGTGACCATGAGGCTGTCGGTATTTAACAATTCGGCGGGACGCGACCTCGCAGGTCTGCGAGGATCGGAATTGCGTCGTGGTCATGTGTGAGCAGGTCCCAAAGGATGACCGTGGGCTTGTGGAAGGTTCGGGCGGTGTGAATTGTTTCCTCGGGAGGCACAATCCGTGGACTCAAGGTACTTCCACACCCCACTCCCAATCTTTTCCTCACCAGCAGCAATCGTCGTTCGCAATGCCGGCCGCCGTTCTCCCTCAGAGACCCATCTCGTAGGCCTTGATCTGGGCGCGCTTCCGCTCCAGGAAACGATACACCGTGTTGTGCTCGCTCCCCCGGAGGAGCATGAGGACCGCCTCTCTCCCGACCGCAAGATGGAACGCCTCGCCGATCAGCGAAACCGTGTGGCCGTAGACGCTGAGGTCGACGCCCGCGAGTTCCTCGACGATTCGGCGGGTCTTGCCCCGCGTCCCAATGACGCGAGCCTTTACCTGCGCAATTCGGTTCTTTGAGTGGGCGAAGTCCTTGATGTCGAGGACCTCGAGATACACATCCTCCTCGAGGAGCCGGAACGCGCGTTCCTCCGAGAAACCGCGGCCAACGGCGACGACGACGTCGCGGACCTGGAGCGCCATCACGGGTTCCTGCGCGCGGGTCTCGTCGACAGTGACCTCCCCCGTGCTGGAGTCCACGACGAGCGTCACACCGGTCTTCTCCTGGATGCGGGCCTTCGTTTCCCCTCCGGATCCGATGAGCACCCCGACCCGCTCTGTCGGAATCCGTGTGTACAGCATCCTTAGCCCCCGACGATCTCCTTCGCCAGACGCTCATCGCTCGTGTCGACTCCGAGGCGGCGGAAGTATCGGGCGACGTTCCGACAGTCGCGCAGAAACCATTCGTCCGCATGGCCATGGCGAAGCGGCACAGCCTGGCCGCAGTCGATGACCCAGAGGTAACCGTCCCAGACGAGGACGTTGTACTCGCTCAGGTCTCCGTGGACGAGACCAGCCCTCCGAATCGCTTTCATCGATTCGACGAGGTCCGCAAGGGCGGACGAGGGGTCCTCCAGCACGACCTCCCGAAGGAGCGGCGCGGGTTGCGTCTCGTCGCCGATGTACGAGATCACGAGGATGTTTTTCCGCTGCTCGATCGCCTTCGGGACGCGGGCGCCCGCGGCACGCATCCCGAGGAGGTTTTTGTACTCCTTCTGCGCCCATGCGAAAATGATGTCCCGCTGCGTCCGGCGTACATTCTTGAAACGCGGGTCGCCAAGAACGTAGTTCGCCATGTTCCGGAACGTCGCGGTGTTCACGCGATAGATCTTGAGCGCGAGGGCGCCCTCCGGCCCGGTCGCGTGGAAGACGTTTCCCTCTTTCCCAGAGGAGACGGGATAGTCGACGGTCTCGATGATCCCATCGTTGATGAGCTTCGCGATGAGGAGGAGGGTCGACTTGTCGAACACCTCATCGTAGGTCTTCCGCTCTTCCGCGCCCTTCACCCGAGTCCGCATCTCGTCGATCTGCGCATCGAGCTGCCGCATCCTCCGGTCGTCGATCATCCGCAATGCACTCCCATGGGCAGCCATCGCTAAAACCTGTCGAGACCTGGAGGGTCAAACCCACTTGACCGGGGGTGCGTCCTGCCAAACAGGTGCGGCGGCCCGCCAGTTGTAAGACCTCGCTGGGCGTCACGCGGGTGGCGGTGGAGGAACGGGTCGCGGGGACAACGGTTGATCCCGACCGATGCCCGGAGGCTCTGCGTACAACGGCTCAGCCTCCAAATGCTTCGGCTTGATCCGGACGCGGATCGTCTCCGCCTTCGGCTTCACAAGGCTCCATCCCGCCTTCGTGATCGAGGCGCCGACGAGCCACATGATGAGCAACATTGCGAACACAGCGACCACCGAAGCGAGCCCGACGAACGCGCCCGAGAGTCCTGCAGTGGGGTTTCCTCCAATGCCGTTCGCAATGTCCGCCGGGTCCGTCATGCTATTCCCTTGGAGCTGGATTCCGGGCGCGGCATCGACGTTCGCGATCGCGTTGCTTTCCCTGCCGGCGGTGTCCACCGCGGTGAGTCGCACGACGCCGCGGAAGTTGATCCCGTACGTGTGCTGCGGGTTCTGCGCATTGGAGCGTTCGCCGTCTCCGAAATCCCACGAATAGCCTGAGACAGGGGAATCGCCGGCCTGAGAACTGTCCTGGAACGTCACGACGAGTCCTTCCACCGTGAACATGAAGGACGCATGGGGCCCGAGTGGCGTTTCCTGTGAGGGAATCCAAGACTCGACGAAGCCGGCGGGATTCGCGACGATCGCGGCAGCGATGCTGAAGCTGAACAGGTTGAGTCCAATGCCCAACGCGAGCAGCGCGAACCCCGTTGCGAGCTCCACGAGCTCGCGCCGGTTGGCCGGCTTAATCATGGATGAATCCACGCGACGTACGGCGGGGATTGATAACCGTGCTGGTCCCGCTACTGTCTCTGATTCTAACGAATCACGGGGCGCTGGAAGATGTCGACGCTCTTCGGGATGATGCCTTTCCGACTGAGGTACGTGGACTCTGTCTTTGTGTACCGGTGCACGATGTCACACTTTTCATCCTGGAATTGCCAAGGACGAATGATGACGAGGTCCCCTTCGCGGATCCACATCCGTTTCTTTAGCTTCCCCGGGATTCGGCCGAGGCGCGACTTGCCGTCCGCACACATCACACGAATGCGGGAGGCCCCGAGGAGCTGATCCGCGACTCCGAAAATCTCGGCCTTGCGGGTGAACGGGAGCCGAACGCGAAGGATTTCCTCCTGGGTCACGGTCACACCATCCTCCGGTCCGTTATAAGGGTTTCCGGAGGATTTTCAGAAGACGGGTCACGTGAGATCGATTTCGGCACTCCGGAGCGGGCGATGACTCACGGCCCGCCGGACGTTCACCGGAACGTAGTCATAGGGAACTGGCGGAGACTCGAAATAGTGCGCATCGACGACGCTCACCCCCTCCGGGAGCGGGAGCTCAATGTCGTCGACGTATCCAAACCAGTAGACCACGACGCCGTCGCCGAACAGGTCCGTGTACGGCCCGAGCTGCTTCTTGATGTGACGTCGGATCTCATACGGATCCCCGAACGTCGCCTTCGATTCGATCCAGTATTTCCTGGACCCGTTCAGCTCGATCGGCCGCCGGAGGAGGACGTCGGGGGTCTTGTCGTACTCCGAGCGCAGGTCCTTTTCCGTTCGGTATTCGAGGGCCCGGGCCTTCAGCCACGCGTGCAGCTTCGCCTCGCCCCAGCGGCCCCGCGAATACTGACGGGCCGTGCCATCCGGCGAATACACGATGTCCGCTCTGCAGGCTTCCGCGAGATCGCGAGCGAGCCGTCGGTCGGGGACCTTGCCGAGGTCCGCAACCATTTTCCAGAACTGCTTGCGGGACACCCTTCGCTGCTCGAGTATCATGAGGGCTGTGAGGACCGGCGGGAAGTGGAACTGGCGGGCGACCTCGACGAAGCTCACGCCGTGCTGCCACGACCAGGCCATCTTTTTTGCCTGCTCCTTCACTCGGTAGAACCGCTTCGTCGTATCGCGCACGACGCGCTGTGTGTAAATCACGAGGAGGAGTTCCTTATCGTAACCGAAGTTCTCCGCGAGAAAGTCGATGTCCTCGGGTGTCTGGAGGTGCTCAAAGACTCCCGCGTATTCACTGAGCTTCATAAAAGCACGAGCAAAGGATTCGTTGGCGAATGGAATTGGCCAACTCGCTTAAACTTTACGGGGAGAGGGTGGCGGAATTGACATCCCGAATGCCTCATCATGTCTCCATGGCCGCCCCGGACTTCCTCATGAAACTCGGTGGAAAGCCAGGCCAAGGCCTGTGATTCCGAGCCCCGATCTAAGGTTGTTCGCGGCGGGCGCAACGGTCCTCGCGGAGCCACCGAAACGGCACCTTGTTGACGACGAGACGCTCACGCGTTCCGACAAGGAGCACGGCCTCCGGTTTGTCGTCCGCAAGCACCTTCGGGCACCGCGAGTGCGGAGAGATGCGCCGGCTTGATGGAGAACCGCTATATAGAGAGGCTGGGATGGAGCGCGCCAACGAATGCCCACGGACATCTCGAAGATTATCAGCGAAGCAGCGTACCAGGCGTACGAACGGCGACTGCAGAATCAGGTGAGGGCAGGACAGGTTCCCCGACACGTCGCGATCATCATGGACGGGAACCGCCGCTTCGCCCGCGCCTTGGGCCTAGGGAATCTTTCCGCGGGCCACCAGAAGGGCCGGGACAAGCTCGAGGAGGTCCTCGAGTGGTGCCTCGATATCGGCGTCAAGATCCTTACCGTCTACGCGTTCTCGACGGAAAACCTCGACCGTCCCTCGGACGAGATCCGGGAACTCATGCGGCTGTTCGCGGAGAACTTCCGCAAGGTCGGGGACGACGAACGTGTGCACAGGCACAAGATCAAGGTCCAAGTGTTCGGGAATCGAGAGCTCCTCCCCCCAGATGTCCAGGAGGCCATCGAATACGCGGAGTCGCGGACGAAGGACTACGCGAACTACACATTCAATCTCGCGGTCGCCTACGGTGGGCGCGAGGAAATCCTCGACGCGATTCGCGACGTCGTGCGAGATGCGCAGGCCGGATCGATCACCCCGGAGGAGATCGACGAGAGATTCTTTTCCCGCCGGCTCTACACGGGAGACTTGCCGGACCCCGATCTCGTCCTCCGGACGAGCGGGGAAGAGCGGATTTCGAATTTCCTCCTGTGGCAGCTTGCGTACTCGGAACTGTACTTCGTCGATGTGTACTGGCCGGGATTCCGGAGAATCGATTTCCTGCGGGCGATCCGTTCATACCAGCAGCGGCAGCGGCGGTACGGAGCCTGAAGGTCTCTGTCTTCACTCGCGATGTTTCCTCGTCGTCCTGACACGGGAACCGCATACCGGGCACTCCTTTTGCGGTTCGGAAAAGAACCGGCCGCATCCCGTGCATCGGTACGACCATCGAACGACTTCACGAATTCCCCGCTCAACAACGCGCTCGTATACCATGCCTAATCGCGAGGCGACATTCTGCATCGAATAGTCGTCCGTAAGGATCGTTGCGGTGAGGTCACGTGCGAGTGCAATGAGCCCCTTGTCCGTCGGGGATAAGCGAGCCGTATCGCCCGTCTCCCGGGCGATCGCCTCGACTTCGGTCAGGGACTCGGACGACGGCACGAGGATGCGAACCTTTGTTGCGAGAACCGCGTCGAGTTGGGGGGACGAGCCCAGACGTTGAACTTCCCGAACGGCCTCGGAGGTTGTGAAGAGCTCTCCGTCGAGGGAGATCCCGCTGAGGAGCGCGCTGGCATCGAGGACTCGACGCGCGACGTCCTGAACGGGTCGACCGCTCAAGGCTGTCACGCGGCCGCGGCGGCAACCCGCTCCCCGATGCCGAGGGCGTGATAGACTCGCTCAATCGCGGCCCGCGCGAGATCCTCGGAGTCCGTCTTCACGAGAATTTTCCCCGACTCGTACACCGTGAACTCCGGCGCGCCCTCCACGACGAGCATGACCTGCAGGTTCGTCACTTGCATGCCGACTCCCCGAAGCGTCTCCGCGACCGCATCGAGAGGGAAACGCCGCGGTGTCCGAAGCGTCGAGATGAACGCGGTCGCGGTGCGGCAGGGCTTGAGGAGATAATACGTCATGCGGGCTCGAATCGAGACCTCTCGACAGATATCAACCTTTCTTCGCGTTCCTTCGATAGCGCCTCCCGGACGAGCCGTTCGATCTCGAGCTTCGCTTCCTGATCGTGAACCCAGTCGAGGGACGCGTGTGTAGCGGGGTGCGCGGGGCCGAGGAGGTCGCAGATTTCGGGGCCCTCGGAAATCTCGTACGTTTCGATCGCCCTCGCAATCCGAATCGTCTCTTCCTTGTCGAACCCAATCAATGGACGCAACACGACGAGGGACGATGCCTGATCGATCGCACGAAGGTTTGGAAGGGTTTGGCTCGACACCTGGCCGATCGATTCCCCCGTCAGGAGGAAGCGGCATCCCTCGCGGCGGGCGATCGCCTCCGCAATTCGCACCATGAGTCGCTTTGTGAGGACAAAGTACAGTTTGCGGTCGCACGTCCCGGCGATCTCCGCGAACTCGGGTCCGACGGGGACGATGAACAGCTTCGCAAGGCGGAGCTTCTCCGCGAGCTTCCGAGACTTCCTCGCGGCCGCGTCATCCGTGATGGGTTCGAGGGAGAAGTGGACGCCGTGGACCTCGAACCCGCGAGAGGCCATCAGGTGCCCCGCCACCGGACTGTCGATGCCGCCGCTCAAGAGAAGGAGAACGCGTTCCCCCACCGACTCACATCCCGATGTATTTCGCGTACAGGGAACGGGCGCGCTCCGGGTCGTCCGTCCCGCGGATCAAGGCGCGCCCATCCGGGAACAGCGTGAACGTCGCCTCGCCCACGCGGAACGCAAGGACGGAGCCTAGTGACTTGACCGGCCCGAGCTTCCGAAGCCGCCCCGCGACCTCCGCCACGTCGATCTCGCCCTCGTGAACCGGGTCGATGGAGA
>CAYOUM010000032.1:0-3352 GCA_964407185.1 uncultured Methanomassiliicoccales archaeon
TTGGGAATGGAAGTGACGAACTGGGTGACGTTCAGGGCCGTCCCAAGGCCCGACGGAACGCTTTGGGGCGAAGGCCAGGGAACGTTGACCACGAGGGAGGGGGAATTCGTCAAGTGGAAGAGTCAGGGCCTCGGGTGGGAGGGACGCGGCAACGTGACGAGTTGGCGGGGAGCCTTGTACTTCCAGAATGCGTCCTCGAAGCTGGCGCGCCTCCTTAGGACGCCGGCGGTATACGAATACGAGTGCGATGAGAAGGGGAACACCCACTTGAAGCTCTGGGAGTGGAAATAGAAATCTGACTTGTGCCCAGGACGTACATTCCAGGCTGTTCGTCGTCTCCGGGAAGTTGCGGAGTCGTTTCCCGAGGTAACCGTTTGCAGAAAAAACTGTAAGAAGGGTACCGAGACCCAAGCGCGAGTTTGCAGTAAAAGCTGCAAAGTCTCCGTCGGCGACACCGAATTCTTGCCAGTAAAAGCTGTAAAGAACCCGTGTGCCCACTCATGGTCGTCGATCAACCCGGTCACGGGAACACATCTGAGTCAATCTCGTGGTCGACCCCCAGAGACGTCAGGAATCCAACCACCTCAGAGAGACGATGGGGAAGCACGAAGATAACGGACTGTCCCAAGTAACGGACTCCGTCCCTCCATACGAAGCCCTCATAACGATACTCCCGTCCATTGACTCGGACGGTACGACCGAAGAGGAACGACCAGAGGCGATATGCGGCAGATCGGTCCCGGCTGTCAACATCCCATGTCACGAGGAATCCAGTGCCCCGTACCTTGAGCTTTCCCTTGCGGACCAAGCCCATCATCGATTTCCGAGGCATAGGATCCATCCCGCTTACAGTCTTTACTGTAAGGCCAGGTCGGCTTCAACACTTGATCCAGAGGAGAGCGAAAGTGAACGACACATTTCGCGTGAGGAGGATGAAAGTGCATGATGGATGGAGACTGTACGTCGTCCTGAGCACCCTCAACGGAGCAACAAGCTCCCATCTGCCGACGTAAGGTCTTCGACGACTCCGAAATCGAGGAGGCCCTCCTTTTCGTCGATCCCGATGACCCTCGCGCGATCGACGTCGACATGATTCAGAATCGGCGACAGGTATGGATAGCTCGCGACGCTCGTGCCCAGAGCGAGCGGGCTGAACGCAGGGAGGACGATGACTCGGTCTGCGATGAGGAACGCGGGCACACTCACCGTCGCCCCGAGGACGTCACGCAATTTCACGGCGGGATGCTCATGCCCCATCACAATCGTCCCGAGCGACGAGACATCTTCGTGCCCATGGACGAAGGTGCATCTGCCGAGGTCATAGCGATCGTGGAGCGTCATTCCCAGGTCGCTCAGTATCGTAGCGAGAAAATTATCATGGTTCCCCCGCACGACGATCGCCTCGGTGCGATCTCGAAGGAACCGAAGCACCTGCTTGATCTCGACCCACTCATCCACGAGGTTCTTCGAAAACTCGTGCTTGAAGTCTCCGGCGATGACGATGCGCTTTGGGTCATAGCGGTCGAGGAGGCGCCGCAGCCGTTCGAGAATTTCCCGCCGCTGGAACCGTGGGATCGATACGCCTTGCTCCGCGAGGGCGGCCTCGAAACCGAGATGCAGATCGCTAATCGCGGCCGTCCGCTCCTCGGGCATCCAGAGGGCGAACTCCCGAGTTGCGACCAGGCCGGGTGCGACCTCGAACTCGTCCACGACCCTTGAGCGGCGGCTGAATATTTGGACGTTCGGCGCGTCCGCTCACTTTCCAGCGAAAGAAAACACTGCCCCGCCGCACGTTGACGACGGAGCGGAAAAAGGTTCGTAGCCGATGTCCGTTGCCGAGCCTAGTAGCGCTTTGGGCGCCGCTTCGCAAAGCAATCTTGGCAGTAGACGGGCCGCGTCCCATCGGGCCGGAACGGCACCTGTGCCTGCTTCCCGCAATCCGAGCAGGTGATGTCGAACATCTGCCGGGGCCCTCGGTCGTACCCCCTACCGCCTCTGTCTCTGTCCATTTCTCTTCCAACTCGCTGATCGACCGTCTCCGGCCGACGGTGACGACAAAAAGTCCGAGGATAAAAGACCTTTGGTATCGTTTCTTCCCGAGAATCCGTCCTGTTTCCGGAGGTCTTTCCCGTTCCCCATGGAAGGCAGCGCCCCGTGGGCGGTGTCACCGAGCTTAATTAAAAGGTTTGAATACTCCCCTGCTTTTAGCCTTCGGAAACCGCGGTGGCAAGCCCGGAAGTCGAGGTCATTACCTGTCCGCTGTGCGAGAACCCCTTCGAGACGTGCAGGTGCAAGTGTCCGTTCTGCGGCCAATCGGCCGCCTGTGAGTGCGCGATTGGCACAGAAGTGGCGACTGGAGGCGGCTGAGATGGGACTCGAGAAAGCCAACGATCTCGCGTGGATTATCGGCGGGGCCCAGGGGAGCGGCGTCGACTCCGCCGCCACGGCCTTTGCCCGCGCGTGCGCGTACGGCGGCCTCCACGTGTACGGCAAGCGCGAATACTACTCGAACATCATGGGGGAACATTCCTACTTTCAGGTCCGGGTCTGCGGCCGGCCCATCCGGTCTCACGTGGATACCCTGAACCTCCTCGCGACGTTTGATGCGGAAACGATCTTCCGCCATGTGACGCACGTCGTCGACGATGGCGCCGTCGTGTACGATCCGGGCCTCGCGAAGGTGAAGCTCGGCGATGTCCCGACAATCGAGGCCCGCCTCGAGCAAGACCTCACGACCTACCTCGTCGCCCGCGGCCTCGGGTTCACCGTCGACGACCTCCTGAAGTCCGCCGCGGACCGCGGTGTATCGCTCGTCGCAATTCCGTACGCGCAGCTCCTCACCGAGGTCGCGGACGAGAACAACATCGACCAGCTCAGCAAGATTTCGCGAATGGTGAACATGTTCGCGGTCGCGGGATCGTTCGGCCTCCTCGGCTTCGATTACGAGTTCATGACGAAAGCGTTGCGCGACGTCTTCCGCGGCAAGCCGGCCGTCGCGGAGATGAACGTGAAGGGCGCGCGAAAGGCGTACGATCGCGTCGCGGGCACCCATCCCGCATTCCCATATCGCTTGAAACCCATCGGCTTCAACGGGGAGCGTCGGGCCCTGATGACGGGCGCCCAGGCAATCGGCCTCGGGAAGGTCCTCGGCGGCATGCGGTTCCAGACGTACTACCCCATCACGCCCGCGTCGGACGAGAGCGAGTACATCGAGGAGAACCAGGTCTTAGACCTCCGCGAGACATCGGATCCAGAGATGGAGGACGCGAAAGCGGTGGGCGAAGCGGGCTCCGTCCTTGTGATGCAGACGGAGGACGAGATCGCGGCGGTCACGATGGCGACGGGCGCTGCC
>CAYOUM010000032.1:3362-9875 GCA_964407185.1 uncultured Methanomassiliicoccales archaeon
GCCCTCCTCGACCATGCGCTTCACGATGGCGATCGGCGCCGCCCTTACAGGGGCTCGGTCTGCGACATGTACGTCCGGCCCGGGGTTCTGCCTGATGATGGAGGGAATCGGCTGGGCGGGGATCAACGAAGTCCCCCTCGTGATTACGTTGTACCAGCGTGCGGGGCCGTCGACCGGTATGCCGACGCGGCACGAGCAAGGCGACCTTCGGTTCGCGCTCCACGCGGGACACGGGGACGTGCCGCGCATCGTACTGGCGAGCGGGGACTTCCAAGAGGGCTTCTATGACGGTACCCGTGCGTTCAACTACGCCGAGCGTTACCAGACGCCCGTGATTCACCTCGTCGACAAGGCGCTCGCGAACAGCAACGGGACGATGCCGATCTTCGACCCGGACCGTGCGCGGCTTGACCGCGGCGAGATTGTCACGAACGGCTGGCAGGGTCGCGACCCGTACAAG
This sequence comes from uncultured Methanomassiliicoccales archaeon, assembly GCA_964407185.1. Taxonomy (GTDB): domain Archaea; phylum Thermoplasmatota; class Thermoplasmata; order RBG-16-68-12; family RBG-16-68-12; genus EA-19. The sequence goes on from CAYOUM010000032.1 coordinate 3,823, forward strand.
CGCTTCGCGTTCACGGAGTCCGGCATCTCGCCCCGCGCGTTCGTCGGCCATCCGGGGACGATGTTCTGGAACACGGGCGACGAGCACGACGAGCAGGGACACATCACGGAGGACCCCGTCGTCCGGAACCTAATGATGGAGAAGCGGTTCAAGAAGCTCGACCTCGCGGACCGGGAGATCCCGGAGTCGGACAAGGTGAACTTCTTTGGGGACCGCACCGCCGACGTGATGGTCGTCTCCTGGGGATCCACGAAGGGCGCCATCCTCGACGCGATGGACGTCCTCGAGAAGGAGAGGGTCCGGCTGGGGTTCCTCCAAATCCGGCTCATCAACCCGTTCCCCATTGAGCCCGTCATGCGAACCCTCGCACGCGCGAAGTCGGTTGTGAACGTCGAGATGAACTTCGCCGCACAGATGGCCGGGCTGATCCGCGAGAAGACGGGAATCGAGCCGACCCATCACGTTCTCAAGTACAACGGGAGGCCAATGTCGAGCACGGAGCTCGTTGGAGCCCTGCGGGCTATCTCGAAAGGGATGGCCCCGAAGAGGCAGGTGTTGACCCATGGCGTCTAGGCAAGTGTTGAAGGCGGTCGACTACGCGACGGATGTCCACCACGACTGGTGCCCGGGGTGCGGCGACTTCGGGATCCTTCGGACGATCCAGATGGCCCTTGCGGAGATGCAGCTCGACCCCTCGAAGGTCGCAATCGTGAGCGGGATCGGGTGTTCCGCGAAAACCGTGCACTACGTGAAAACGTACGGAATCCACACGATTCACGGCAGACCCCTTCCGTTCGCGACCGGCGTCAAGCTTGCGAACCCAAACCTGGAGGTCATCTGCGTGGGCGGGGACGGCGATGGCCTCGGGATCGGCGCCGGGCACTTCGTGAACGCCGGCCGGCGGAACCTGGACATGATCTACATGATTTTCGACAATGGCGTCTATGGCCTCACGAAGGGACAGGCGTCCCCGACCTTGCGGTTGGGGGTGAAGACGAAGTCCCTGCCCGCACCGAATCTGAACGAGGCCGTGAACCCTCTGTGGCTCGCCCTCGCATCCGGCGCAACGTGGGTCGGGCGTGGATATTCATACGCCATCAAAGGGCTCGTGGCCCTCGTGCGCCAGGGGATCGAACACCGGGGCTACGCATTCCTCGACGTCCTCCAGCCGTGCCCGACGTACAACAACCTCAACACAAAGGAGTGGTACGGCGGAGACGACCGGAAGGACGAGCAAGGACGCGCAATGCCGCGCGTGTATGCTCTTGCGAATACGGGCTACGATCCCATCGTTCGCAGCCCCGAGGAAGTCGATGCGAAAATCACACAGGCCGTCTCCAAGGCGATGGAGTGGGGCGAGAAGATCCCCCTCGGTGTCTTCTACAGGAACGAACTCGTGCCGACGTTCGAGGACCGAATCGGCGGGCGGATTCCGCTATACACGGAAAAACCGCCGGCCGTCCAACGAATTGCGGACGGTGAAGGACGGCCCCTGACGGACCTCTCCCGCCTCTTCAACGCGCTCGCAGTGAACTAGGCTCCGCCCCGGCGGTCCACCTTCGGATCCTGGCACGAAGGCCGAAAAAAAGTATCGGGGCCTCATCGCATCCGCGGCGTGAGGACATCAATCGCGGCCGCCATATCGTCTCGCTCCAAGATGAAAATCGTGTCCGTGTAGCAGGACATCGCCTGTACGATGTTGATTCCCTTCGAGGCGAGCGCGCTCGACAGGTATGCGAGGAGGCCGGGTGTGTCTTCCACGCTCTCCGGACTCGTGGCGGTGATTTCGACGAGGTCCCGGCGAACGTTGAGAATCTGGGGTCCCCGAAGCCGGCGGATCACCCTCGGGAGGGAGTCCTCGTCAACGATAATCACGGTTCCGCGCGACACTTGGATGAGGCGACAGATTCGGTTCTCGTCCAAAAGTTCCTCCACAACGTCGCCGAGTCGTTGGAGGACGTCGATCCCTTGGACGACGGTAACGGTTGAGACCTTCGTGCGAGTCTCGATCCGGCTCTTCTTGAGAATCCGCTTCACGGCGTCTTCTTTGTATCCTTTCACGGAGTCAATCGGGAAGCGGCGACATGCTGCGAGAACGGCTTCCTCCTTGCGGATTCCGAGTTCCTTGCCGACGACTCGTGCAAGTGCAGAGTAATTGACGATGTCTTGTTTGATCGCGTCCATCACCGCCGGTCGGCTCGCGATATAGTCCCGGACCCGCCTCGCTACGCTCGCCATCTGGCTATGGAGGCGATGTCGAATATTTGACTCCTTCGCCAGATTTTGACCGAAAGCGGTCGAAGCGCTCAAATACGTAGGCCATCATCGATTAGGATTCACTCGCGGCGGCAGCGCATAATGACATCATCCAAAGTTGTACTCGCCTACTCTGGAGGCTTGGACACCTCCGTAGCGATCCGATGGCTCATGGAGCGGGGCCTCGAGGTAATCGCATTGACCGTCGACGTCGGCCAGCCGGGTGACCTAGATGCCATCCGGATGAAGGCCGTGAAAATCGGCGCGAGTAAGGCGTACGTTGTCAGCGCAACCGAACAGTTTGCGGAGGAGTTCATCGCTCGCGCCCTCAAGGCGAACGCGCTTTACGAAGGACAATACCCATTGGGCACGGCCCTCGCACGTCCGTTAATCGGCAAACATCTCGTCGAGATCGCCCGGAAGGAGGGAGCCGCCTACGTCGCCCATGGCTGCACCGGGAAAGGCAACGACCAGGTTCGGTTCGACCTGTGCACGACCGCCCTCGCGCCAGACATCGAGGTCATCGCCCCCGCACGGGCGTGGGGCCTGACCCGGGAACAGGAGATTGCGTACGCGAAGGCGCACGGCATCCCCGTGCCCGTCACAAACGCGTCCCCGTACAGCACGGACGAGAACCTGTGGGGCAGGTCCGTCGAGTGCGGAATCCTCGAGGACGCGGCGATAGAACCGCCAGAGGAAGCATTCGAATGGACGGCGGCCCCTGCGGATGCGCCGGACGAAGCCGCTTCCGTGAATATTCGCTTCGAATCGGGCAGGCCGGTTGCGTTGAACAACCGACCCGCGAGCCTCCTGGCGATCATCAACGCACTCAACACGATTGCGGGGGAGCACGGGGTTGGCCGGATCGATCACGTCGAGTCCCGCGTCGTGGGTATCAAGTCTCGTGAGGTGTACGAATGTCCCGCCGCGACCGTCCTGATTCTCGCGCACCAAGCCCTCGAGGCATTGGTCCTCCCCCGGGACCTGCTCGAGTTCAAGCGATTCGCCGAAGCGCGCTACTCCACAATCATCTACGACGGCCTCTGGTTCACGCCTCTCCGCGAGGCACTCGACAGCTTCATCGATTCGACGCAGGAGCGCGTGGCGGGCGAGGTGAGCGTGAAGCTCTTCAAGGGCTCCGCGCGCGTGGTCGGCCGCACCTCTCCCTACTCGCTGTACGATCATGCACTCGCGACGTACTCGTCGGGAGACCGATTCCGACAGGAGATGGCGGAGGGCTTCATCTACATCTGGGGCCTCCCTGCGCGGACTTGGACGGCCGTCGGCGAGAAGTCGCGGCCGCGACTCTTGAAGGCGACGAAGAGGGCGAATTGAAAATGGTCATGACCGTGAAACGTCGGCCGAAGGCGGATGCTCCACCCCGATACGTCGAGTCACCCGCGTGGGCGTTTCTTGCATCCCTTCCGGTGGACCGGCGCCTCTACCGCCATGACATCGCCGGCAGCATCGCGCACGTCGAAATGCTCGGAACGCGCGGGATCATCCCGCCGAGGGAAGCGAAGGCCCTCGCGAAAGGACTCCGGCGGATCTGGCGAGACATCGAGGCGGGGAACTTCCCGTGGCGGGACGACCTCGAGGACGTCCACACGAACATCGAGGCCCGCCTCACTGAGTCGCTCGGCCGGGTCGGAGGGAAGGTCCACACCGCGCGCAGCCGGAACGACCAGATCGCGCTCGACGAGCGTCTCTGGGTGCGCGAGGCGATCTACCATGTCCAGTCCGGAATCCTGCGGCTTCAGACCGGAATCGGGGAACTCGCGGAACGGCACGTCGAGACGCTGATGCCGGGCTACACGCACCTCCAGCGGGCGCAGCCCGTCACGCTCGCGCATCACCTGCTTGCGCACTTCTGGCGGCTCGCGCGGGACTTCGACCGATTCCACGATTGCTTCCACCGCGCGAACGTGTCTCCTCTCGGAGCGGGCGCGCTGGCGGGAAGCACGCTCCCGATCGACCCGAACTATGTCGCGCGACGCCTCGGCTTCGCGGCCGTGTTCGAGAACTCGATCGACGCCGTCAGCGATCGCGACTACTTCGCGGAGTTCGTGTTCGACCTCACCCTCCTCGCGGTCCACCTCAGCTCGCTCGGCGAGGAGCTCGTGCAATGGGCCTCAAGGGAATTCGGGTTCCTTGAGCCGTCGGAGGCGCTTGGCGGCGGGAGCAGCCTGATGCCGCAGAAACGGAACCCCGACGTCGCGGAACTCGCCCGCGCAAAGGCGGCTCGAGTCGAGGGGGACCTCGTTGCCCTGCTGTCGGTCCTGAAGTCCCTCCCCCTCGCGTACAACCGCGACCTCCAGGAAGACAAGGCCCCCGTCTTTGATGCAGCGGGCCACGTGGCGGATTCGCTCGATGCACTGTCCCTCGTCGTCCCGACGCTCTCGTTCAATGTGAGACGTATGGCCCGGGCGGCGAGCGACCCCCGTCTGCTCGCGACAGATCTTGCGGAATACCTCGTAGCTCGGGGCGTTCCGTTTCGGCAGGCCCACGAGATCGTGGCCGGGTCCCTCTCCTCGGGCGGCGCAATGACCGCAAAGTCACTCCAGCGGTACAACAAGAAGTTCGGGAAGGACGTGAGGCACGTCCTCGACGCACGGGCCTCGCTCCGGCAGCGGACGACGTGGGGTGGGCCAAGTCCAGCGACCGTCAAAGGTCAGATTCACCGGGCCCATGACGTGCTCGGTCTCGAACAGTATTCCCTTTCCAAGTCTGCGGAAATCATCGACATCGTTGAGAAGATCCTGAGGGAGGAATCGAAATGACAGAGTGTCCCGAGTGCGGCGCCGCCTTGCGTGCGAACGATGTGATCGAAGGGGAGATCGTCTCGTGCCCGGAGTGCGGGGTCGAACTCGAAGTCGCGTCGACGAACCCGTTCGCCGTGCAGCTCGCCCCGCGTGAGGAGGAGGACTGGGGTGAATAGCGGGCCCTCCATCGCGCTTTTCTACACCGTCATCCGCCCCGAGGAGAAGTGGATCATCGAGGCTGCGGAGCGGCGAGGGAACTCGATGCAACGGCTCTCGGACCGGGATGCGACGTTCCCGCTCGAGCCGAATGGCTTCCCCGCGGACCTCGTGCTGAACCGGTCCGTCAGCTACACCCGGTCCTTGTACGCGCTCCGGTTCTTCGAACACTATGGGGTGCGGACCGTGAACCCGTACGAGGTCGTCAGGCTGTGCGGCGATAAGATCCTCACCTCCCTCCGCCTCCAGGAAGCGGGCATTCCAACGCCCCGAACGATCGTCGCGCTTACGCCCGAGGCTGCGCTGAAAGCGCTCGACGCGATCGGGTATCCCGCCGTACTGAAGCCCCCCGTGGGGTCCTGGGGACGCCTGATGGCGAAGGTCGACGACCCCGAGGAAGCGGAGCAGATTCTCGAGCACAAGACCGCACTCGGTTCGTCCCTTCATTCGATCTTCTACGTGCAGGAGTACGTCCCGAAACCGGAACGGGACATCCGCGTCCTGACGATCGGCGGCGAAGTCATCGCGGCGATGTACCGACGGTCGACGGATTGGCGGACGAATGCGGCGCGGGGCGCGGTCGCAGAGCCGCTCCTGCTAACGCCGGAACTCACGGAACTCGCCCTCCGCGCCTCGGAAGCCGTGGGTGGCGGCGTCCTCGCCGTCGACATGATGGAATCACCGACCGGCCCCGTCGTTCACGAGGTGAACCACACCCCGGAGTTCAAGGCTCTCACCGCGGCCACCGGGGTGGACATTGCGGGTCGCATCGTCGACTACGCCAGGGAGGTCGCCCTCCGGTGACGGTCAGCACCGTCG
>CAYOUM010000032.1:9885-11760 GCA_964407185.1 uncultured Methanomassiliicoccales archaeon
CGAGGAGGAGGCCGTGGGTCCGCAGGACGGCCTTGGGGCGCCCCGTGCTCCCGCCGGTGAAGGTCAGCATCGTCGGAGGCTCCGGATACACAGGCGGAGAGCTACTCCGACTTCTCATCCGCCATCCGAAGGTCGACGTCGCACAGGTGACGTCCGATTCGATGGCGGGACGACCCGTCAGTCGCGCCCACCCGAACCTCCGGAGGGCGACGGACCTCACTTTCACTCCACACGCTGAGCTCGAACCCGTAGACCTCCTGTTCCTCGCGATGCCCCACGGCAAGGCGATGAAAGGGATTCCGGACTTCCTGCGTCGGGCGGGACGGATCATGGACTTAAGCGCGGACTTCCGCCTGAAGAACGCCGCCGCGTACGCGACACACTACGGGGTCGACCACCCGCACGCGGAGTTCCTCGCGAAGTCCGTCTATGGCCTGCCCGAACTCCATCGGGAGGAAATCCGGACCGCCGCCCTTGTCTCGGGCCCGGGCTGCATCGCCACGGCGGCGATCCTCGCGCTCCGACCCCTCGTGATGGCGGGCGCGATTGACCCGGACCATGTCATTGTCGACGCGAAAACAGGCTCCTCGGCGGGCGGCGCCGACGGGGGGCCCGCGGCGGCCCACCCTGAACGGTCGGGGGTGGTGCGACTGTACGCCCCTACGATGCACCGCCACACCCCGGAAATCGAGCAGGAACTCGGCGTCAAGGTCTCCCTGTCCTGCCATGCAGTGGAGGCCGTCCGCGGGATCCTCGCGACCTGTCACGCGTTCCTTCGGTCGCCCCTCTCGGACAAAGACGCATGGCGACTGTACCGCAAGGCATATGGCGGGGAGCCATTCGTCCGTATTGTCCGCGACGCCACGGGTCTGTACCGATTCCCCGAACCGAAAATCCTGGCGGGCACGAACTTCTGCGATGTCGGCTTCGAAGTCGATGCGCATTCGGACCGTATCGTTGCGGTCGCCGCCCTGGACAATTTGATGAAGGGCGGGGCGGGCAGCGCGGTCCAGTCGATGAATCTCATGTTCGGGTATCCGGAGACGACGGGGCTCGAGTTCCTCGGGCTCCATCCGGTCTGAGTCCACAAAAGGTCTGAGGTGTTCGAGAAATGATCGTCGTGAAGATAGGTGGCGCGGATGGGAACGACGCGGACAACGTCCTCGTCGATCTCGCGGGGCGCCAGGAGTACGTCCTCGTCCACGGAGGATCGAAGGAGGTGGACCAGCTCGCGGAGGCCCTCGGTCGCCCACGGAAGTTCATCACGTCCCCGAGCGGCGTCGTTTCTCGGTACACGGATGCCGCCACGATGGAGGTGTTCACGATGGCCCTTGCGGGCAAGCTGAACACGCAGATTGTCGCCCGACTGAACGCGATGGGCGCGCGGGCAATCGGCCTGAGTGGCGCGGACGGCCAGCTCCTCATGGGCCGCCGCAAGGAGGCGATCCGGGTCGTCGATGGGGACCGGGTGCTCCTCGTGAAGGACGATCTGTCCGGGGTGGTCGAAGAGGTGAACACGGACCTCTTGCGACTTCTCCTCGCGAGCGGATACCTTCCGGTGATTTCGCCACCCGCGCTGACGAGCTTTGGCGACCTGATTAACATCGATGCCGACCGTGTCGCCGCGAAAATCGCCGTCGCACTCGGGGCGGACCTCTTGCTCCTCTTTACAAACGTGCCGGGTCTGCTTCGCGAGCCGAGCGACCCGAAATCGCTGATTCGCGAGGTCCCCAGGGAGCGACTGACCTATTTCATGAATTTCGCGTACGCGCGAATGAAGAAGAAGCTCCTCGCGGCGAAGGAGGCCCTGGAGGGCGGCGTTCCGCAGGTCGTAATCGCGTCGTCTCGGGTGCCGGATCCCGTCGAGCGGGCGCT
>CAYOUM010000033.1:0-2645 GCA_964407185.1 uncultured Methanomassiliicoccales archaeon
CGCGGGCCATCACCTCCCGCACCCGATGCGTGATGACCTGGCGGTTGTTCCACGCGAAGTTCGCGCCGCACGACATCGCCCGCCAGTAGTCCTCGCCTTCCGGCGAGTGGATTGGCGTGCACGCGAGCTGTCGGTCCGGGAGCGTGATGTTGTACGTCTTCACCGCCTTCTCAGAGGTCGCGATGTAGTCCGTCGCGATCTGGTGGCCAAAGCCACGGGACCCGGTGTGGATCATCACGCAGACCTGGCCAGGCCGATCGATGCCGAGGGCCTTCGCGGCCGCCTCGTCGTAGATCCGGTCGACCTTCTGGATTTCGAGGAAGTGGTTTCCCGCGCCGAGGCTGCCAACCTGGTCCTTCCCCCGCGTGATCGCGCGCTCGCTCACTTTCGAGAAGTCTGCGTCCGGCAGGCACCCGTTCGCCTCGATGTGTTGCGGATCATCTCGCCACGCGTAGTGGTTTTCTACCGCCCATTTCACGCCGTCCTCTGTGAGCCGCTCGAGGTCCTGGCGGGAGACCTTCACGCGCCCGCCCTCTCCGACCCCGCTCGGCACGTTGTGGAAGCACGTGTCGACGAGCTCTCGGATTTTCGGCCGCACGTCGGCTTCCGTCAGGTCCGTCCGGACGAGGCGCACGCCGCAGTTGGACACGACGAAGCCGTCCGCGATGAAGTTGTGATGCGGGTCGGTGACCGTGAAGTCGTAAACGTCGTCGACCGGCACCTCCTCGATTGAGGTAATTCGGTCCCAAACGATCCCCGACGTGCCGGCGGTCTTTCGGAGTCCTTCCATGAAAGCCGCGAAGGTGGGGAATGGCGGCCAGGTGCGGGGTTTCCCGCCACGTTCATACATTCGACGGGTAAGGAAGGATCGGCCGGTGTACAACCCGGCCAGGTCCACGAGGATCGCCTCACGGGAGACACCGCGGGCCTTAGCTGCACTCGCGGCTTCAACGGTTCTAAGCTTGTTGCGCAGAACCATCTCCTTCAGAGTCAGGTAGTAAGCCGCAGTGTTCGCCAGGAACCTCTTGAGGGCGTGATACTCGAAGCCGATGGTCGAAAAGAACCGGATGAGGTTCTCGCTGTCGCTCGCGACAAGGACCCGGAAGCAATATGTGGGCTCGCCGCTGCCGGGTATGCGGAGCACGACCTTCCCGACATCGCGGACGCGGACCCCAAAGTCCTCGATGGCCTTCCTGATCTGTCGTGCGAACCTCTCCCCAGACTGTTGATACGCTTCACGTTTGCATAGCGAGAACGTGGGGCACAGAAAGTTGAAGCCGTGCCCCTTCGACGTACGTGGCGTGCTCATCTCAGCGCCAAAGAGCGACGCCAAGAACAGGCGCTTCTGCCAAAGTGGGAGACGGAACAGCCAGGGGGGCAGCACGAAGTCCTGCTTTGCCTTGTTCCCGACCGGCAACCCCATCACGTGAAGGAGGGTCGCGAGGGAGGTCGAGGACGCCATAAAGGAAGACTCACGGTGATCGAAGGCGTAGCGCTTCCCACCCCTATCGATCGTGTGATGGCGCATCCGAGTGCAGACTCGGGTCGCTCGGAACCCGATTCGCTTGATGTCTGTCCGGACCTCCTCCAAGTCATCAGCCCGACCGTAGAACGCCACACGACCGCCCTGTGGCCTGAGGAACGCGTGGCCATCTCCGAGCGCGATGCCCAATACTTTGAGGAGATACGGAAAGGCAGGATGGCGAGGGGTCAGAGGGAGTAGCCCTTTTTCCTGGAGAACCGGGAGCACCCGCGCAGATTGGTTCGGGGTGAGGCAACGGGAGATGTCCTGGGCAACCACAATCGGTTCGTCCGGAGGCTCCTCGTAGTCCACACCACGGAAGGGATAGATCGCTACGGGGAGATTGCCGACCTCCCTCAGGGGGAGCATCCCCTTCGGCGTGAGGAACGGGTGATCCGACGTAGCCGTGATTTCTACCCCCGTGGATGTGCGAACACGGTACGCGACCCCGGCTCGAAACCGCATGTACGCTGCGATGTCGGTTGAAATCGTCTTCCGATGCGGGTTCACGCACGTGAGACGCGTGTGCCTCCAAACGCGATCGAACCTGGCGATCGGGAGACGGTATCCGAGTGCAGTGAGGACCTGCGAATCCCCCGACAAGCAGTTCAGGTCGTATCCCGCCCCGCCGGGGGAGAAAACGCCCTCGTCGAAGTCGAATGCGGCCACGCCGCCAATCGGGAACCCGTACCCCCAGTGAATATCTGGCATCGCCATCGAGCGGCCCACAATCCCGGGCATCGTCGCGACGTTCGCGACCTGCTCCGGCGCGAAGTCCTTCCGGACCTGCTCCATCATCCTCGCATCCGCGAAGATCAGGCCGTCCGTCCGCATGCTAGTCTTGTACGACTTCGGGATCAGGAACCGGAACTCGTCGAGTTGCTGGGTCGGGCCTTTCCACTCCTCTGCCATGGTAAGTGCAAACCCATGCTGGCCGTCTCTCTTAGTGTTTTCGGGGGTCGCCTCTGAGAGGCTGCATACAGTCGTCGCGTGCCAGAAGAGAGTCGACTTGGAGGATCTCCTTCCGCGTGGTGGAGGAGTCTTACACATCTGGGCGATCTACCGTGCGATCCTTCTCGGTGGTGAGCGCAAGGCGCAGACGACGGCGTCACCATTCTCGGAA
>CAYOUM010000033.1:2655-11436 GCA_964407185.1 uncultured Methanomassiliicoccales archaeon
CACGGCCGAGGACGAGATTCAATACTCGCCGAGGGTCCCGGCGGCGCGCGCTTGGCGTTCGATCCACCGGTAGACAAAGTATCCGACGATCGGCGAAACGATTCCAAACGCTACGACAATATAGAACTCTGAGGCGACGGACATCAGTTCCGGCGGCTGGTTGATGAGGAGTGATCGGAACAAGTCGACGTTGTAGCTCACGGGCAGGTACCGACTGATGTTGTCCCGGAGGACGGCCGGGAGTGCACTGAACGGGAAGAACACCGCGCTGAAGATCATGAAGAAGAACTGGAGGAAAGACACGAGAAACTGGGCCGTTTCCTTAAGCTTCACCGTGACCCCCGCGAAGATCACGCCGATCCCGAGGAATCCGGAGATGCTCAGGGCAAGCACGAGGAGAGCGAACGCAACGTTCTCGAGGGGCATCCCGCCCACCATCGCGCCGACGAACACCACGGCGGCAACGCACATCACGCCTGCAAACAGGAGGATCGCGAAGATCCGGGACATGAGGTTGTTGAACTTGTTTGCCGGGGAAAGATAGAGGGACTCGAGGGTCCCGCGGACCTGCTCCTCCCGGACCGAGAAGCCGACCTCCCAGAGCGTGAACGAGAGGAACATGCTCACGAGGAACCCGTACACCATGACGCCGGCGAGCTGGCCCTGGCCCGCGGTCCCGCTCGCCCCCGAGAACGCGAGGGTCGCGAAGAGGAACATGACGATGATCAGAAAAATCTGCACGAAGATGGCGACGAACGCGATTGGATACCGGGAGAACTCGATGATCTGCTTCTTCGACATGTCGTAGAATGTTCCGAGCCGCTGGCGGAAGCTGAGGTCCGCGAGACCAAAGCCCCGGTGGGCCGTTACCGTCGCAGCTGCCGGCGGATTCAAAACTGTCCGACCCCCTCGCTCCGCTTGATCCGGCGCTCCATCCTGAGGAACGTTTCGTAGCCCAGGTAGGGAATGATGAACGCCATCGCGATGAGGATCGCGAAGTTCACGTACCACCCGCCATAGAGCGTCTCCAGGGCGAGGATCGATCCGCGCATCCCGTCCGTCATGACCGTCGGCGGGAAGATCAGCGCGAAGAACCGGAGGAGAGGCGGGAACACGGTCACGGGGAAGTACACGCCCATGAGGAAGGCGACGACCCACTGCATGACCTGGATCACGGAGTTCGCCTCCTTCACCTTCATGATGAACGCGCCGAACAGGAAGCTGATGCCCCACATCGGGAGGAGCCCGATTCCGAGGAACGCGATCGCCATGAGGACGTTCCCGCTGAACGGGTTTACGCCGAAGACAAGGGATCCGAGGATGATCGCGATGAGGAACGCCGTGAGGGACCGAATCATCGCGTACGTCGTGACGCCCGCCAAGATGTAGATCCGACGCGTCGGCACGAGGTACAGCGCCTCGAGCGTGCCGCTCTCCTGCTCCCGCCGGAGCCAGTAGCCGACGAGCCACAGCATGAGGGAGACGACCATGAACGTGCTCGCGCCGATGAGCATGTAGAGCGCGTAGTTCTCCGTCCCGGTCGCGTTCAAGAAGTTCTTGGCGGCGTTCTCCGAGCCGCCCGCGATGCTCACGCCAAGGAGGATCGGGAGTGCGGCGAAGACGATCGGGAGAAACGCCTCCATGAGGATGACGCCCTTGTAGCGGGCGACGATCTTTAGGCGGGCGACGATGACAGTGCCGACGACCTCGAGGTTGGCCCGCCATCCCGGCCGCGCGAGGCCGAGACCGTGGCTAACGACCTCGCCCACCCTTTCCCTCCACGACGACCTGGCGTGTGTCGACGTCGAGCGTGCGGCCCGTCTTCACGACGAAGACGTCCTCAAGCGTGACCTCCTGGGGCCGGATGTACTCGATCGTCGCCCCGTTCCCCGCGATGGATTCGATGATCTTCGGAAGCATCAGGCGGCTGTTCTCGCACAGCACGTCGAGGCGGCTCCGCCCGCCCATCTCCGCCGTGACGGCGACGGTCTTGATCCCGTCGAGCCCTCGCAACTCCTCCACGACGTACGTTGGAAAGATTCCCTCGAGGTTCACGACGTCTTCGTGGGGGATCGACGCCTTCAGCTCGGGGACCGTCCCGAGGACGATGATTTCCCCGTGGTCGATGATGCCGACCCGGTCGCACAGTTCCTCCGCCTCGTGCATTAGGTGGGTCGTGTAGAGAATCGTCTTGCCCGCTTCGTTCAGCTCCCGCACGATCTTCCGGAGCTCTCGAGCGGTGGGTACGTCCATCGTCACCGTCGGCTCGTCGAGGAACAGGATCGGGGCGTCGTTGATGAGGGACTTCGCGAACGCGAGGATCATCCGTTGGCCGGAGCTGTACGTCTCCACCGTTCGGTCGACGAAGTCCCCGAGCTTGAGGAGGTCGATGAGATAGTCGATTCGCTGGACCCGCGGCGGCTTCGGGACGTGGTAAAGGGCCCCGAAGAAATTGAGATTCTCGCGGCCGGTGAGCTTCCAGTACAGGCCTCGGTCGCCCATGAGCATGCAGCCGATCGAGGCCCGGACGAGGTCCTCCTGGGTCTCGACGTTGTACCCGTTCACCCAGGCGGTCCCGAACGTCGGGAGGAGGAGCGTCGTGAGGCACTTGATCAAGGTCGTCTTCCCCGCGCCGTTCGGTCCGAGGAGGCCGAAGACCTCGCCGTCGTACACCTCGAGGACGATGTCCTTCAGGGCCTGGACCGCCTTCTTGCGCTTCCTCTGACCCTTCTTGCGCTCCTTCGAGACAAACGTCTTCGAGAGCTTCTCCACTTTGATGATGGACTCTGTCATGGTGGTGTTCAACCGAAAGGGCGGGTTTATTTAAACAGATTCAGTCGCCCATTCCCCATCGGCAGGTCCGTCACATAGATCGTCATTTCGTATCGCGTGTGCGCGCGCTCCTTTCCGTCCATGATGCCTCGCACTGCATCCGATGTATTTGAGCGAGATTCAAGGAGGGCGGGGAGAGCCTCCACCATCGCGGGGACAACTTCAACGTTCAGGTTGAGAAAGCTCGGCGGCGAGTGGCCGATGTGTCCTCGCTAAGGTTTCGCTTCGCTAGCAATCGTGAGGATCGCCTCCCGCACAAGCCGTCCCGCGAGGAGTGCGGTCTCGCCGTGGTCCCAGGCGGGGCTCACTTCGTTGATATCCATCCCGACAAGCCGCGGCCCGAGGACGTCGATGACCGCCTTCACCTGGAGCGGCGTGAGCCCGAACGGTTCAGGGTTTCCGACCGCGGGGGCGAAGGCGGGGTCGATCGCGTCCGTGTCGATCGTGAGATGGATTTTCTCCCGTCCAACTACATGGAGAGCGCGGTCAATCGCACGATCGATGCCACGCTGATGGATTTCGTACGCACTCACGAACGTGACGCCGAGCCGCTCGCGATCCTCCTTCTCCTCCGCGGAGAAGGAGCGAACGCCTGCGTACAACGTGCGATCGAATCCGACGTGCTCCCCGATGCGGCGTTGCGAGCACGCGTGAGACCACTTGTCGCCAAGGTACGCGTCGCGGAAGTCAAGGTGCGCGTCGAGCCCAATCACTCCGGTGTCCTTTGGATGGCCGCGGACCACCGCGGGCGCGATACTGTGCTCCCCGCCAATTGCAATCGGAATCTTGCCAGCCTTCACGATGTTGGCAGACGTTTCCGAGACAGCTTTCACCATCTCCGGGGTCGTCGCAAATGCGTCAAGGTTTCCCAGGTCATGGAATCGTACGTCAAGGATGTCGCGCCCGTGGTCCATCATGTACGTCTCGAAGTTGTAGGACGCCTCGCGAATTGCGTCGGGGGCCCAGCGAGATCCACCACGGAACGAGCTTGTCCGGTCAAAGGGAACACCGAAGAGGACGATGCGCGCATCGTCGTAGGAGGCGACCGCGTCCGCGAAGCGGCGGAAAGCCATGGCGGGCGACGAAGTGCCCGGAGGCCTAAAACCCTCCGCCCGGACAAACCCACCGCGGTGCGGGTCGTTCACGGCTTCGTGAGCTTGCGACGGCCCATCGCCTCGAGGTACATGATTTCGCCGCCCGGGCTCAGCTGCCCCTGGAACTCCGCCGAGATCCCAAGCTCGAACGTCTCGTACGTCTGAAGGTCCATCAACTGGGCCAGGTTGCCATGGACGGACAGAATCTGGGCTTTCTTCTTGTCGATGATCGGGACGCGGACCTTGTGCGTGACGGGGTGCACGACGGACCGCTTCTGTTCGTCAAACAGGCCGATTGCTTCCAGCCGTGCCTTTGCTTCTCCGTGCTTCCCAGGCTTCGACGTCTGGATCGAGACAATCCGACACGGTTCCTCATCGAGCAGGATGTAGCGGTTCGGCTTCAGCTCCCGGATTTCCTGCTGGGTCCACGACACTGCGGACCGTCGAAACCGAGGGTGCCATATAACGATTTTGCGCGGGTCGAAACTTGCGGGTTCTGGAGAAATTCTTAATAGCCGCCCCGCATCGACCGGTTTGGGTGTCTGAATGATTCGATGGGCGCTTCCCGCGCTTCTCATTGCGACCTTGCTCGTCTCTCCTCTGTTTGCGGGCTCCGCGGCGGCCGCGAACGTCGACCGGACACTGATTGCGGAGAACACTCTATTCCGAGTGGGGACGACATCGGAGCCGACAATCACAGTCCAGCCCGGCGACGTGATCCGATTCCGGATCGAGAACCGAGACAGCATCGATCACACGTTTACGTTCCCACATTTCGTCGTTGATCAGCCCCTGTCTGGGGGGGCAACTATTTTCGTGAACATCACGACCTCGGAGGCCGACCGAGGCAAGTGGCAATTCTACTGCAGCATACCGGGACACTCCGCCGGGCCTGTCGAGAACCGGGATGGCATGGTAGGCTACGTCCAAGTGGGCACCCCGCCGCAGCCATCGCCGATCGGCCTCGAAATCATCCTGATCATCGTCGCGATCGTCGTTGTCGTGGCAGTCGTCGTCGTGGTCGTGATGCGGAGGCGGAAGGGAGCGGCCTAGCGTCGACGCCCTTTCCGCCATGTCTGACTCGGGCGACGTGCAGGCATCGCCTCGCGCTTCGTTTCACGAATCTTCGCTACGGCGCGCTCGAGACCAGCCCGCAGCCCGTCAGCAATCAACCGTTTCGAAAATGCGTCTGCCCGGGCGGCAATCGCGATCTTCGCCGCAAGCGCCCGAGCGATCGGGCCGCGTTGCCACCGCGGTGCGCGGTGAACGAGGGGGTGCTGGAAGATCACGCCGTGCTTCGGGGGTCGCGTGTGCTCCCGCAGGTGGCGGAACAACGCCCGCTCCGCGCCGAGGAGCTGGATCGTGCCCGCAGGAGACATCGCGAGCTCGTCGAGGCTGCCCGCGAGACTGATGAGCCGAGCCGCCAGGAGCGGTCCGGTGAGGGCAGCCACGTTCGGTGCCATGGAAGTTACTGAACGCTCGAGATAGGCCTCGACGTCCCGCCGCCGCGCGTGGATGTCGCGGACCAGCGCGGCCGTCTCCATCAACGACTTCCTTTCTGGTTCCCCAAGGGGGCCGCCGACGCTTTCCTTCGATTCCAGGGGCATCGCCTCCCGGTTCCCGTACGTCGCAACAAGCCGGACGAACTCTCGTTCGTCCACGGTCTTCGCGAGCTCGGGGAAGTGGAGCCCGTACCATTCCCGGAGTCGCTCGAGGAGGACGTTTTCGGCCTCTTGGAGGTCGTCGAGCGCGCCAACCGCGTGGTGAACGTGGTCGCTCGGGCCCACGGCCTTCCGCATCTGCCGGCGGGCGAGGGCGAGCATCGCGGCATGGAGGAGCTTCCTATCGTACCCAAAGTCCTCCGGGCGGAGGAACTCGACTCGTTCTTGCGTCATGCTCCCGCCGGCGCGCGCGAGGCGCGGCTCCGTGACATACAGGTCCTGTCGCCCGGCCATGAGCTCCCGCTCCTCGGGTAGAACCTTCCAGTCCTCGACAAGCACGAGGCGCTCCGCGATGGCCTCCGGATCCTTCGGATAGAGCCGCTTCTCCACGACTGTGCCCTCGTCCACGAGAAACGTCCCGAACCAGGTCGTGACGAGGTGCATTGCCGTTGCGAACCGCGCGGTCCGGCTAAAAGGCTTCGGCGCCAGACCTCAGTGAACGCTATCCCCGCGCCTTCGCGCGGAGCGCACGTAGCGAGGCGGGCGTCAGAAGGCCTTTGTCCGTGACGAAGCCCGTGATGTACTTCGCGGGCGTGACGTCGAACGCAAAGTTCCGTGCCACGGTCCCTGGGGGCGCAAGGGGAGTCTCCTCGACATACAGCACTTCTCGTGGATCCCGTTCCTCAATCGGGATCGCGCGACCCGTCCGGGCACGAAAGTCGATCGACGTGAGGGGAGCGGCGACGTAGAACGGCACCCCGTGCGTGTGCGCCACCACAGCCTTGGCGTACGTCCCGATTTTGTTTGCCGTGTCCCCATTCGCTGCAATCCGGTCCGCACCGACGAGGACGAGGTCGACCTCGCCGCGTTGGACAAGCAGGCCGGAGGCCCCGTCGACGACGATCGCGTGGTCGATCCCTTCCTGCGCGAGCTCCCACGCAGTGAGACGGGAACCCTGGAACCGCGGTCTCGTCTCGGACACGTACACGAAGAACCTGACGCCGGCGCGATGGGCGGCGACGAGCGGGGCCGTCGCGGTCCCGTGGTCGACGGTCGCGAGGGCCCCCGCGTTGCAGTGCGTAAGGATCGACATCCCGTCTCGAACCAGGCGCTTCCCGTAGCGTCCGATCGCCAGACATCGGTCGATTTCCGTCTGTGCGTACGCCTCCGCGGCCTCGACCGCCGTCCGGCCCCGGGCGACTTCGGAGAGGACGAAGTCAATCGCCGCGAACAGGTTCTGGCCCGTCGGCCGCGTCTTCCGAAGGCGAGTCGCGACTGCGTTGAGGTCAAGCCCCTGCTTTTCAGCGAGGGCGAGTCCGTACGCGGCAGCCGCCCCGATCGCCGGTGCGCCACGTATCGCCATGTCCTCGATCGCACGGGCGACGTCTTCGGGAGTCCGGGTGGTGAGGATCTGAAACCTGGCGGGCAGGGCGCGCTGATCGATGATCCTCACGACGCCTCCCTCGAGGGAGACGGTGCGGATGTCCTGGGGGACGCCGTCAACGACGACCCGCAGGCGCTCACCTGCCGCGGGCGAACGAAGTCAGGAGCGTCGAGAGCTTCGGCGGCTCCAACTCCCGCTTCATGTCCCGGGCGCGGGACTCGTAGTACGCGATCTGGCGGTCCACCTGCTCGATCTCTCCCCCGAGTCGGGTTTCCTCTTCATCGAGGTCCTCGAGCGCGTCGAGGAGCTGTCGCTCCCGCCGCGACCACCGATTCAGGTCCTCCTGGGCGCCAAGGATCGGGGCGGTCACGGGATCACCGGAACAGGGTCAGACCGAGGGGGCGGGCCTCCACCGTGGGTCTCCCTATCGCGCGGACGTCGAAGCCGGTCTGTTCGAACCGAAGCCCCTCGAGGACGCCTTCGAGTTCCGCGATTCGCTTTCGCGCGACCTCGAGTTCGCGGGACAGATAGCGTCGCCTGCTCTCGAGCGCCCGAAGGCGCTCATGGAGACGGCCCCTCCGCTCCCTCCACTTGACTTGCTCCCCAAGAGCGAGGAGAACGTGGGACGCGTCCATTGGACTCGGAATCCCAGAGGGCGGTCCGTATATAATCGTGACGGTGAGGGTGCGCTCCCTCAATCTTCCTTCACGGTCACGCTCGGGACCATGTACCGGAGCAATTCCGCAACGTTTAGGGCCTGATTAATCAAGTCACGCAGGATTCCCTCGGAGGCGTCAACCCCGAGCACGACCTCGATCTGGTCGACTTTGCCGACCCCGACGATCTTTGCGACTGTGTCCTCGCTCCCCGCATCCGTGACGTGGAGTCGTCCGATGAGATTGTCCCCCTCCCGGTGAGTCGTGATCCGGACGACGTAGCCCTTGTTGTCCAGATGCTTCCGCACGATCTCTCGCATTTCCGACTTCTCCTCCTTTACCACGCTCGCCACCGTTGCGCGCAACGCGTTGAAGGGCCATAAAGGCTTCCCGCGCTCGCGTCACGGCCCGCTTCCGTGTGTGGGATTCGCACGACATCCTTTTCTATCAGTCCACAAATGCGATCTTGTGGGAAGGAGGTTCGCAATCGCAGCGGTCGCTGCGATCCTGTTTCTTGGCGCGTTCCTCGTGCCCAACCCCACCACGGTCTCCGGGGCTCCTGTCGTCGAGACCTACATGACCGGATTGGACTGGCCGGTCGCCCTCGCGTTCTCCCCCGACGGCCGGATTTTCTTCGCGGAGCTACTCACCGGTAATGTCCGGGTAATTGAGAACGGTCTTCTTTTGCCGGATCCGCTTTACACGCTACCGAACACCGCCGCCTTTGGGGAAATGGGGCTCCTGGGCCTCGCCCTGCACCCGCAGTTCCCCTCGGAGCCATGGATCTACGCATATCAAACCTTCGATGACACGACTGGCGGGACTTTCTATAACAGGGTGGTCCGAATTCGGTCCTCGGGGAACACCGGCCTGTTCCATGAGGTCCTCCTCGACCCGATCCCCGCCGCCTCGATCCACAACGGCGGCATCATCGGGTTCGGCCCGGAGGGACACCTGTACGTGACCGCGGGTGACGCGAGGGATTTCTCACAGGTGCCGGATACGGCGCAAGACCTCACGAGCCTCGGCGGAAAGGTCCTCCGAATGAATCCCGACGGATCGGTCCCGGCCGATAATCCGTTCGTCGGAGACCCGAATGCAAACCCGTACATCTACACGTACGGTCACCGGAACGCGTTCGGGCTCACGTTCCA
>CAYOUM010000034.1:0-8451 GCA_964407185.1 uncultured Methanomassiliicoccales archaeon
GATCTCCGGGGGCTGCTCGACACCCTGCGCTCCGTCGGCGACCCGAGGCGGGCGGGCGACGCGTAGAATCGTTTATACCTCCGAGGTCCATGTCCACGTCTGGAGGGGTGCCTGCTTGTCTCAGGCGACAGTGGGAGAGCGCATACTCGTCCACCTTTCTTCGTACCTGCGGTTCGCCGACGCCTTTGAATGCCCACGTGACGTGACGCAGGAGGGAATTGGAGAGGCCGTTCGGATCAGCCGGGCCCATGCGGCTCTCGAGCTGAAACGGCTTCGCACCTCGGGGCGCGTGGAAGAACGGATGGCCCATGTCCTCGGCGCGAAGACGAGGCGCAAGGTGTACGTCCTAAGCCACACGGGGGCGTCTCACGCGCGGACACTGAGGGACTTCGTGCGAGAGAAGCGTGTCCTCCTCGTGGATGCAGGAGATCGGCGGGAGGTCCGTGGCGACGACGCCGTCCTCGCCCTGCGACACCGGGGCACGCGGGAGTCCGAGGCCCTTCAGCTCGTCCTCACGTCGGATGTCCTGGACCTTCGGGAGGTTCGGCCTGCGAGCTGGACGCCCGATGTCCCCGTTCCGCGACCCTTCGTGGACCGGGAGCAGGAACTTGCGGCACTGAAGGCGTGGCTCGCATCCCCGGCTCCCGTGGGGGTCGTCATCGGGATCGCCGGGGTCGGAAAGACGAGCCTCGCCGCCATGGCCGCGGCCGCCTTCGAGGGCCCCGTCTGGTATCGAAAGGTATACGGATTCGAGGATGCGCGGACGTTTGCGGCGGGACTCGGGGACTTCTTGCGCCGCATCGACCGCCCCCGACTTCGCAACTATCTCGCGAGCGGCCGGTTCGATTCCGTGGAACTCTCAACGATCCTCGAGACGGACCTTAGACGCGTGCTCCTCCTCATCGACGATGTCCATGCATCTCCGGAGGCGGTCGGGTTCCTCCGACTCGCGACCGAAGCTGCACCGGACGCGAAGATTCTCGTGACATCGCGAGAGCACCCGGAGGGACTCGCCGATGCGGGTCAACATCCACCCTTCCATCTCGTCCTTGGGGGCCTCTCGGCCGATGCCGCGCGGGCCCTATGCCGGCACCTCCTCGGGCACCCGAATGGCGCAGAACGGATTGTCGCACTGAGCCGTGGCCACCCCCTCGCCATGCGAATCCTTGCGACCGGTGGGGCAGACGAGACCGTGGGCGAAGCGGAGCGCCTCCTCGAAGATGCGATCTTCGGTGGACTCGACCCGGGGCTCGAGCGTGCCCTCGGGGTCCTCGCAGTGCTCCGGAAGCCCATCGAGCGGCCTGCACTCCTCGGCGTCTCGCCGACCCAGCTCCGCCAGCTCCTCCGAAAAGGCCTTGCGATCGCAGGGTCTGGGTACGCGGTTCACGACCTCGTGCGGGACGTCCTTCTTCCCCGGATGCCGCCCCCGGCGATTCGGGCCGCGCACCGGGCTGCGGCGACAGCGGCGTCGAAACGCGGGGATCGATTGGAGGAGGCATTCCACTTAGATGCCGCGGGGGAAACGGGCAGGGCGCGAGAGGTGCTCCTGTCCAATTCCGCGCCGCTCCTTGACTCCCCCTCGGTCGGGGAGTTGGCGCGGCTCCTCGAACGGTTCCCTGCAACCCCAAGAAGCCGTCTCGTTCTCGCGGAGGCGTGGGACCGAATTGGACGGACGGCGGACGCGGTATCGCTTGTTAAGTCGCTCGCATCGAGTGCACAACACAGGCTTCGCGGGGAGACCCTCTTGCTCCTCGGTCGGATCGCGAGCCGGACAAATGCGTTGCGAGACGCCCGATCGTATCTCGCGGAAGCGATCGCGACGGCGACCGTCGGGAGGAATCGGACCCTCGAGGGGCTCGCACGCAAGGCGTTCGCACAAGTTCTAAGGAAGGGGGGCGACCTGACAGGCGCTGATCGTGAGCTCAGCCGCGCGGTTGAGATTCTTGACCTCACAGGTCCCCCTCGCGAGCGTGTCCGTGCCCGCCTGGAGCGCGCGACGATCCGGTTGCAGGCCGGCGACCTGACGATTGCAGCGGGCGAACTCGAAGCACTCGCGGGCGATCCGGCGAACGGGCCGCGGGAGGAGGCCGCGATCCGATCGAACCTCGCGATTGCACGGTTCCGGATGTCCCGGCCGATGGACGCCGCGGACCTCTTTGAGGCGAGTGCGCGCGCCGCGGAGCAGGGCGGAGACTTTCGGGTCGCGGGATACGCTCTCGCAAACGCGACCGACGCGTACCTCGCCGCAGGTCGCATCGAGGCCGCAGACGTTTCCTTGCGGCGGGCCCGGGACTTTGCTGCGCCCTTCGCTGACCCGCTCCTCGAATCGACGCTCCTCACGAACGAGGGAAAAGTGCTCGCCGCGCGTGGGATGATTGCAGGGGCCGAGGAACGCCTCCGCGCGGGGGTTGAGCGGATTCGACACACTGGCAACGTCCCGAGCCTCGCGGAACGGATCCAGGAGATCGCGACGTTCTATGAGTCGCTCGGCCGTCACGACGAGGCTCGCGAATGGAAGCGGGAACTCGAGGAACTCGGCCGCGAGACCTCGAAGGGCACGGATGAATGAGCGTCTGTCGTTCGCGCGCGGTCCGTTACAAAAGTTATTAAATAGCGTGGTTCCATCCGGAGCCGACTGCGATTCGTCGCAGCCGGATGGGATGAAGGAGACTCGGTTCTCCAGCTGGAGGTAGAGGGATGGGAGCGAAGCTTGTCGTCCTCGCGCTAGTCCTTGGGATGTTCACGGGCCTCATCGTGGCGTTCGCGCCGCCGGCCGCGGCCGCGGTGTCCACAAATCTCGACCCGCCGAATTTCGATGGCTTCTACTATGTTCCCGGGGAGACGATTCGATTCACGGTCACCATCGGGGCGGGGGACCCGACGACGTACGACATCGTCTTCGCCTGGGACAATGGCGTGAACCGGATCGAATACACTGGGAATGAGTTTGACGACGTCGTGTTCCCACCAACGGCGACGAGCATTACGCGGACCTACCTCGTGCCCAGCACAATCCCGGACGGCGACTTCTACTGGCTCGAGGTGCACGACGGGAGCTGGATCGAAAACGGCGGCGCCGGCCAGACGATCGGCAATGTTCCGCGGCTTTTCGTTCGTACATGGGAGATGACGCTTGAGATGGACCGGCCCGCGTACTTGCCCGGAGACACGGTCACGATCCTGTGGTCCGTCAACCATATCCGGAACGGCTCGCTCGCGCCCTCGGGCTTCGGCAGGCTGTGGGTGTGGGACAGTGCGGGCGTGTCGCTCATCACGCCGAACCCCTTGCAGTTCCCGGAGCCCACGGGGACCCAGCGCGTAACGCTCCTCGGGACGATCCCCCAGGATCGCTCGGTCGTCGTGTTCGCGTATTACAACAGCACGGCGACGAACCCGGATCGGGTCGCACGCGGAGCGGCGAATTCGGACATCAACGGGCTTCGCATGCTCGTGAGCGTGCCGCGGACGACGTACGAGCCCGGCGGCGTCGTCACGGTCGACATCAGCGCGAAGGTCTCGGATCTGCCGGGCGCTCCGTTCCAGCCGGGGGCCCCGGGAGTCGAGGTCGACGTCACGGTGACCGATCAGCTCTCGGGCGCCGTCGTCCCAACGTACGGAGCGCAGAACCTCGTCACGGACGCCCACGGGAACTTGCGTCACGTGTTCCAATTGAACGATACCGTCGCCGACGGAACGTTGTTCCAGGTCCGCGCGAGCGGGGTTGCGAACAATGCGGTGACGGATTCCGCGGCGGACTCGTTCTCCGTAATCTCCGCGAACGCGATCTCCGTGATCCTCCGGTTCAACAAGGACCAGTACCTGAGCAACGACACCGTCGACGCGACGGTTGAAATCGTCACGGACCTCCCGGGTCCCTTCACCTTCGTGTACGAGGCCCGGGACGGCGGAACGGGAAGCCTCCTCTTCCGACAGACCACGAATCAGAGGACGTTCTCGTATCGGATTCCGGCCACGTTTGCAGGGGACCTCCAATTCCTCGCGACTGCGGACGACGGGCAGGGGAACCGGGCGACCTCCGCGCGGAATTTCGTGGTCGCCACAGGGCTGCTCGTGGTCTCCGTCGATCGCGCGGAGTACAGTGCGGGCGAGACCGTCACGGCGTCCTTCGCCCTCACGAGCAACGTGATCTCCGCTCCGACCTTCTACTACGAGGTCTTCGACAACTCCGGCTTTCCGGCCGTGCTCGTGAAGTACGGCATCGCCTCCATCACGACACCAAAGACGGGATCCGTGTCCTTCCTTGTGCCCGCGAACCCCGCGGATTTCTACGAGTTCCGGATCACGGCGTCTGAAGCTGGAAGGGCGATCGTCGGGTCCGCGGAGGCGAGCTATGTTTCCGGAGTCCTGCTCCAGGTCACGATGGACAAGACGGCGTATCTGCCCGGAGAGACGATTCGGATCCGGTACAGTCTCGTGCCAAGAGGACGGACCGCGCTCCCCCAGAGCTTCGAGTTCGTCGTCATGATGTTCGGTGCTCCCACAGCGCTGGTCCAGACAACGAGCAGTAGCGGCGAACTCACATACCAATTGCCCTTGCAGCTGAGCGAAGGAGACGCGGTGTTGTTCGTCATGGAGCAGAGCACGGGGGCGTCCACGATACAGGTCGTGAAGATCGGGCCGACGAACCCGCTTTGGGACACAACGATCGGCGGGATCCCCGCGTTCGCCATCCTCCTCGGGGTCGGCATGCTTTTCATCATCCTGTTGCTCGTCCTCCTCTGGCGTCGATCGGCCGCGGCGATGCCCGCGGTGAAGCGCGTGGAGAAGCCGGCACCCCCTCCCATGACAGCGGTGGCCGGACCGGCGCCGATGATGGTGAATTGCAAGGCGTGCGGATCGCCGATTGAGATTACGACGAGCAAGCGGCCGATCGAGGTGATGTGCCCGAACTGCGGCGAGACGCAGATCGTGGCCTAGGTTGATTCGTGGCGCGCGTTACATGCGAGCGAGGACCCCGCGAATCCGGCGGATGCCTTCGCGGATCGCCTCCCGTGAGGCCGCGAACGAGATCCGCAGGTGACCCTCGCCCGCCGCCCCGAACGCACGGCCCGGCGTCAAGGCGACCCCGCCCTCCTTCAGGAGCCTCTCGCTGAGCTCCTGCGAGGATACCTGCGTCCGCGCGCGAGGGAAGACGTAGAACGCCCCGCTCGGTCGGTACACATCGAGGGACGGAACGCTTGCGAGCTCCTCGAGGACCACGTCGCGCCGGGCGCGGAACTCCGCGACCATAGCGTCGACGGGCGCTTGGGACCCGGTGAGGGCCGCGAGGCCTGCACGCTGGACGAACCCCGGGGCACACGTGATCGTCTGCTCCTGCACCTTCACGATCTCCTTCACAAGGGGCTTGTCGGCGACGAGCCAGCCGATCCGCCACCCCGTCATCGCGTATGTCTTCGAGAACCCATGGACGATAACCGTCCGCTCAAACATCCCATCGAGGGATGCGGGCGAGATGTGGCGGCCTTCGAAGAGAATCTTCTCATAGATTTCATCGGAGATGAGGTACAGGTCGTGATCCATGCAGAGGTCTGCGATTCCCTTGAACGTGGACTCCGCGAACACGGCGCCCGCAGGGTTCGATGGGCTGTTCACGATGACCGCCTTCGAGCGAGGCGTGATCGCCTCCGCGAGGTTCTCCGGCGTGAGGACGAAGCCGTCCTCGTCCGTGGCGGCCACGGCCACGGGTCGTCCGCCCGCGAGGCGGACCATCGGGTCGTAGCTCACCCACCCCGGGTCGGGCATCAGGACCTCGTCACCTTGATCGACGAGGGACATCACCGCGAGGAAGAGGCAGTGTTTCGTCGGCGCCACGAGGACGTTGTCGTGTTGCGCGGGAATCCCGTTCTCCCGCCGGGACTTCTCCGCGATCGCCTCCCGCAGCTCGCGGAGGCCTAGGGAACTCACGTACTTTGTCATTCCGATCTCGGACATCGCCTTCTGGCCGGCCTCGACGATGTGTGCGGGTGTCGGGAAGTCGGGCTCTCCGACGCCGAGGTTGACAACGTCGTGGCCCTTCGCCCTGAGTTCGTTCGCAAGGACCCCGAGGCGGACCGTGGGCGATGGCGTGATCCCCTTTACGCGGGATGCAACGGGCCTCATGGATCGGCAATCGCGACGGTGTAGTAAAGATTCCCAGGTTCGCCAGACTCGGCTGTTATGCTCACTTGGGCATACGACCCGAGTCCGTTATGCTCAACTGGGCATAAGCGCACCGAGCGTCGCCTCCGTGATCACGTGCGGCACGCCGTGGGACCCCAGAAACGCCCTCAACTCGTCCAATCTTCTCCGTGTGACAAACAGGACCGATTGACCGAGATAGCGGACCCCTTCCTCCCCGACGAAGCCGGGATATCGATAGGACCTCCCGGCATTCCGAAGCGAATAGCCGAAGATGAAGCGACGGAGTCGGCTGCAGGATGCGTGATCGCGACTATCGACGTCCCACGTCACGACGAATCCAACCATCGATTCCGTGCGTTGTCTCCGGGCCCTGCGAACCGACGCCATTCGTGTCATTATGCTCAATTGAGCATAACGCACGAGAACATCAACTTCACCAGAGGGGATGGCCGAAAGTGAAGGGCTGTTGACTCATCGGTGCGCGAAGTACGCACGAACCTCCGAGCGACTCAAATGGTCGATCCGGACGAACCCGAACCGTTCGAACTGGACGACCTCGTCAACCGCGAGCGACGCGACAGCAGGTTCCGCGAGTCCCCGCGTCTCAGACCCATCGGGCATCACGACGTGCGCGTTCACGCCGTGCGTGACCCACTGGATCTTCGGGATGTCCTTGTTCTCCATCGACGTGAACCGCGCGCGGCGGTCCAGGTGCACATTGCAGAAATCCTTCAGCCGGACCTCATGACCCCGGAACCTCTCGAAATCCTCGCGCGAGACGTGCACTTTCGCCCCCGCCGCGAGGGTGCGCTCCCCGCGTCCCGGGAACTCGGGATGAAGCGGTGCCTTGACCGCCCCGACGGGAGGGAGGCCTTCGATGTCCACCGCCACCGGATCGGGCACAAAGAAGTACCGGTTCGCCTCCTTGTCGATCGCCCGCCGGTTCTCCGCATACAGCGTCTCTGCGGACACCTCGACGTCCGTGAGGCTGAGGCCGAACGAGAGGACGAAGGAACGAAGCGCAGCGGGCCGGATCCCCCGCCGCCGGAGGCTCTGCAACGTCCACGTCCGGGGATCGTCGTATCCGCGCAGGCGGCCCGCCTCGATCTCACGGCGGTACAGGGACTTCGACAGCTCGATGTCCTTGAACCGAAAGATCCCGAAGTGGACGAACGTTGGGCGGGCCTGGACGCCGAGCGCGTCCCAGATCGCCTCCTCCATCAAGTCCTCGATCACGAGGTCCTTCCCGCGGATCACGTGCGTAATTCCCAGGAGGTGGTCGTCGACGGCCCACGAGAATTCGAGGAGGGGCCACACCCGATACCGCGTGCCGACGCGCGGGTGCCCCCGTTCCGCAATCCGGAACAATACGCGGTCCCGAAATGCGGGATTCGGGTGGGCAGGGTCGGTCTTCAGCCGGAGGACCGCTTCGCCCTCATGATATCCGCCGCTCAGCATCTCCCGCCACATCGCGAACGTCTCGTCAATTTCCTGGGACCGGTGCTCACACGCCGTCTTCGACTCCCGATGGACACGGAGCTTCTCAGGCGAACACTCACACACGTACGTCGCGCCCGTGGCAATCAGCCGCTCCGCCCATTCGTAGTGTGACGGGATGCGGTCGCTCTTGTACACAATCTCGTGAATCGTCACGTCCGCCCACGCGAGGCCTTCGCGGATTTGGTCGTAGGCCCCCGGAAGAATCGGCTTCTCCTCCGACCCGATCGTGTCGTCGAAGGCGAGGATGAGCTTGCCGCGATATCGCTTCGCGTACGCGTCGTTGAGGAGGAACGCCCGGGCGTTCCCGATGTGGAGCGGGCCGCTCGGGTACGGAGCGAGGCGAACGACGACCTTGCCCTCTTCGGCCGCGGGGAGGGGCGGCAACTCCGTGGCGGGCGCTTCGGGACGCCTCTCCAGCAACTCAGGAGACAGGGCTGTGAGTTCAGCCTTCTGCGCATCCGGGTCCAGCCCGTTCACCTCGCGCACGACGGCTTCGACGTCCCGTACAATCTCGCGGGCCCTCGACCGCAGGTCTGGCTGCTCGGCGAGGATTTTTCCGAGGACGGCCTTCGCGTCCGCCTTCCCGCCGTGGAGCGTTGCGTTCTGCAACGCATATTTCCGCGCGACGTCTCGGAGCATCGAGGATGGAAATGAGCGACACTATATACGTCCTCGGCCGCGGAGGACTCCGCGCAACAAGACAATCGAGGCAATCATGCTCAATCGATCATCGATCCGCAGCGGACCGCCGACCACCGTTCTGCCCAATTGAGCAGAAGGGGGGCCCGCAACCGCTAAAGCGCGATGGCC
>CAYOUM010000034.1:8461-11399 GCA_964407185.1 uncultured Methanomassiliicoccales archaeon
CTCCGACGAGGTCGTCCGAATCACCGATCGAACGAGTCGGGAAATCGAGTGCACGCGCGTTCTGATGAAGCATCCCAGGAACCCCGTCCATTTCACGGACCTCGATGGCTTCGAAGCCGTCGGGAACCTGTGGTCGACGCGCGACCGCGTGGCGGCGGCGCTGAACGTCACCCGCGATGAGCTATTCCAGCGTATCATGGAGGCCCAGTTGCATCCGAGGGACACCCAGCCTGTCGAGCGAGCGGGGTTCATGGACAACGAATCGACGGACGTCGACCTCTTGGACTCACCGGTTCCAAAGTTGTTCCCCAAGGATGCAGGCCGCTACATTACGGCGGGCGTCTGGGTCGCGGAGTGGGAGGGAGTTCGGAACCTCTCATTTCACCGGATCCAAATCCTCGAGGCGAACCGAGGCGCGTGCCGGATCGTCCCTCGCCATCTCCGGCACATGTACAACGAGGCGACGAAGGCGGGCGAGGAGCTGAAGGTCGCGGTGTGCATCGGGCTCGATCCCTGGAACCTCATCGCCGGCGGGACGAGCGTCGAGTACGGAGTCGACGAGAGTCGGATCGCGTCTGCGCTCACCCTGTCCTGTCTCGGGCAGCCGGTCGACGTGGTGCGGATCAAGAACGGCCTCATGGTTCCAACGGAGGCGGAATACGTCCTCGAAGGGCGTCTAATCAACGAGCGCCACGCAGAGGGTCCGTTCGTCGACGCGGTCCGCACGTACGACCGCGTGCGGGAAGAGCCCGTCCTCGTCGTCGACCGCGTGTACCATCGCGACGACCCGATCTTCCATATCATCGTGGGCGGGCTCGACGAACACTTCATGTTCATGGGGATGCCGAGGGAGCCCGTGATTTATCAAGCGGTATCCCGCGCGGTGCCGTACGTGAAGGCAGTGCGCTTGACCGAAGGCGGATGCGCGTGGCTCCACGGCATCGTGTCGATCCGCAAGCAGCACGCAGGTGACGGAAAGAACGCGATCATGGCCGCGTTCGGCGCGCACACGTCGATGAAGCAAGTCACGATCGTGGACGAGGACATCGACGTCTTCGACGACCGGGATGTCGAATGGGCGGTCGCGACGAGGTTCCAAGCGGACCGTGGGCTTGTCGTCCTCCATGGCGTGCGGGGATCGTCCATCGACCCGAGCGCCCAGGACAGCTTCACGTCGAAGGTCGGGATCGACGCGACGAAGCCTCTTGGGGCCGATGCGTCGTTCTTCGACAAGGCGACCGTATGAAAGGGGAGGGTCGCGAGACGGCGATGAGCCCGAATCCGGTCAGGCCCACGTGCGCTGTACGCGACGTCACCGCAGTGGCACCTCACATCAGGAGACGAACGTGCGAGGCTCCAGTAGGGCTCCGTAGACGGGCACGATGAACAGCTCTTTCCCGTTGAGCTTTCGTTTCTCTTCTTGATTGGGCGTCACGATGTACCCCTTGCGGACGTTGAATTTGCTCATGAAGAAACGCAGTCCGTGCGTATCGAGCCCGCCATACTTGACCTCGACGGGGATGGGAGTACGTTCGCCCAAGACGATGTCCACCTCGTGCCGATACGGATCCCTCCAGAAGAACTCCGCTCGAAGCTGGTTCACCACAGCCCATTCGAAGACCCTCGAACGCGCCAGATCCTCGGAGCTGAACGTGAGGGTAGCGGACACGATGACTGGGTAGTATTTCCTCAGCTTCCTCTCGACCTTCCTTCGGCTCCTGGAGTAATTGTAGAGCTTCCGCACCAGGAAGGAACGCTCCAGGTACGCGAGGTATGTCGACAACGTCCGCCTCGAGATCCCAAGGGTCCCCGAGAGCTCGGAGATTTCGATGAGCTGACCCGGTTCTTCCATGAGGATGTTCAACAGGGATTCGATCGCGGAGATATCCCGGATGCCGAGGAGACGGGGCAGGTCCCGGATGACCACCTTCTCCACGATGCTCTCCCTGAGGTACTTCCGGATCACGGACTTGTCCCGAACGCTCACTAGCTCCGGGAACCCCTGAGTGGCCACGAAGTCGTCGAAGAGCTTGGCGAGCTCCCTCTCGTACAGGCGGATCGGCCGGTAGTCGACGTCCCGGAAAGCCAAGTATTCTCGGAAGGAAAGCGGATCCACCCTGAATTCGAACAGCCTTCCCGCAAGGGTCTCCGCGGACTTCTCCCGAATGAACAGCGACTCCGAGCCGGAGATCACGAACTTGACGTTCTTCCTGCGGGCGTCGTACAGCGCCTTCAGCTGGTCATCCCAGCCCTCCAGCTTCTGGATTTCATCGAGGAGCACGAGGAAGCGTCCCGCACGGAGATCCCGATCCACGACCGCCTCGTATTCCCGGAGCAGCTCGCGAATTTCAGCCTCCTTGAACTCGTCGAAAGAGAAGTAGAGGACGTTCCTCGGATCGAGGCCATCCGCCATCGCGTCCTTGGCCGCCTTCAACATCAGAGTCGTCTTCCCCGCCCTTCGAAGGCCCGTGAGGGCAACGATTTGAGGGAGCCGCATGAACTTCTTCACCTCTGTGTAGATCTCCCTCTCTCGGTATTCCAGGTCGAAATCACCTTTCCACCAGGTGTTCAGGTCGAGGAGGGTGTCTTTTATTTTGGGCATGTGTACTTCCCGTAGAATCGATTCTATGGAATCTACATGTATCACACCCTCATAAACCTGTCGCCCGACGCCTTGAGGGCACTCACGAAGGCGCGCCTCCGGATAAGGCGGGTGCGCGTGGCTCCATGGAATCGTGTCGATCCGGAAGCAGCACACTGGCGACGGGAAGAACGCGATCATGGCGGCCCTCGGCGCGCACACGTCGATGAAGCAAGTCACAATCGTGGACGAGGATATCGACGTGTACGATGACCGCGACGTCGAGTGGGCCATCGCGACTCGGTTCCAAGCGGACCGTGGGCTCGTCGTCCTCCATGGCGTGCGGGGATCGTCGAT
>CAYOUM010000035.1:0-8710 GCA_964407185.1 uncultured Methanomassiliicoccales archaeon
CGGCAGACGATGACGATGTTAATGTCGTGGGCCTTCGTGTTGGGACTGTTCCTCCTCGCGCTTTCGGGAATCCTGTGGAACGCGGCACGGCTCGGGCCGACGATAGACCAGGGTGAGCTCGATCTGCAGAACGTCTACGCACCGATCCTTTGGAACCTCGGGTTCTTCCTCCTGATCGCGGGCGTCTTCGGGTATGCGGTGATGGTCAAGAACGTCGACCCGCTCGGACGTCTCCTGCTGTGGATCGTGGCGTTCATCTTGGTCCTGCTCCTGTTCACGTCCCCATCGCTGTTCTTCACGCAGCCGTAGGACAGGTGAAGACCATGGACCTGTCCGAATCCTGGCTCGCCCAGATCGGCCGGACCGCGGCCCGTGACGGCCTCATCGTCATAGGTCTACTCGCGATCACCGCGGGGGCGATCGCGCTCGCCCTCACCGCGATTGCCGCGGTGGCCGCGCTAACCTTCATCGCCCGCGTCCTCACCGCACTCGGCGGCTTCTTCCTCGCGTTACCCTTGTTCCTCAGCGGAGTCGGGGACGACAAGTGGTCCGACGCCTTGCGAATCACGGGCCTCGTGATCGGGCTTCTCGTCCTACTGTTCACGGTCGTCCGAATCTGACCAGCCCGAACCCGACGCCTTTGCTCGAGACCATGGGCCGTAACCTTCGGTCCCCCCGAGGAAACCTTCATGGCCATTTGATGCGCATCCCATAGCGAGATGGAAGCGGAGGCCCAGGAAATCGCCGGGCGCCTTCGGTCCGCCGAGCGGGTCGCGCTGTACTGTCATCTCGACGCGGACGGTATCACGGGCGGAGCCGTCGCCTCCGAGGCGCTCTCACGGTTGGGAATCCAGCACGAAATCTCATTCCTCCGAAAACTAGACGAGGCCGCCCTCCAAGTCATCCGCCGCGAGGAACCTACGCTCGCGTGGTTCATCGACTTCGGTGCGGGACAGCTGCATCACATGGAGGGTCTCGACGCGGTGATCACGGACCACCACGTCCCGACCGCGCGGGAGATTCCGCTCGAGCGACGCCGAGATCTCGTACGCCTCGCGCAGGAGGAGGACCGGATCTTCATGCTGAATCCGCATCTCGATGGCGAGGGCTCTGACGTCGCCAGCGGCGCGGGCCTTGCGTATGCGGTGGCGAAATGCCTGGACCCGAAGAACACGGACCTCGCCGCGATTGCCATCGTCGGGGCAGTCGCGGATGTCCAGGATCGGGAACACCGCCGGCTGCTGGGATACAACCGCAAGATCGTGCAGGATGGCGTCGACGCGGGGGTCTTGCAAGCGTCCACCGATCTCCGGTTGTTCGGGCGGGAGACGCGACCTGTCCATAAGATGCTCGAGTACTCACAGGACCCGCGGATTCCACGACTCACGAGGAACGGGGAGGCGGCGATCGCGTTCCTCCTCGAAATCGGAATCGACCTGAAGGTTGACGAGACATGGCGGACGTGGGCCGAGCTCGATCCAGGCGAGAAGCGGCGGATTGTCTCTGAACTCGTAACCCACATGCTCACCCACGGATGCGGCTGGCGGGAGACCGAGCGTCTCGTGGGCGAGGTGTACACGTTAGTCCGCGAGGCGATCGGGAGCCCAACGCGGGATGCGCACGAGTTCGCCACGTTGGTGAACGCGTGCGGCCGGTACGACGCAGCGGAAGTCGGCTACCGGGTGTGCCGCGGAGATCGCGGCGAGGCCCTCGAGACCGCACTCCAGCTCCTCGCAGGTCATCGAGAACATCTCGTGTCCTCCCTTGACTGGATCGAGACCGTGGGCCTTGCGCAACTCGACGCGATCCAGTATTTTCACGCACAAGACAAGATCCGGGACACCGTCGTGGGCATCGCGGCGGGGATCGCCCTTCAATCGAGTGGGAACCGAAACATGCCGATCCTCGCGTTCGCGTACGCGCCGGATGGCGTGAAGGTGAGTGCGAGAGCGCCACGGGAACTCGTAGCGCGAGGTTTGGATCTTGCAGCGGTCATGCGGGAAGCGTCGCGAAGATTCGGTGGGGAAGGCGGAGGACATCATGGCGCGGCAGGTGCAACGATTCCACGAGGTACGGAAGAGGAGTTTGCTCGCGCCGTGGACTCACTCGTGAAAAGACAGTTGTCGGCGACGCCGGGTCGCCACGACGGCGCCTGAAATTCGTCGGTCAAGTTTCTCGTGCAACTGATTGCCCCATGAAATTTCTAATACCTTTATATCGCGCCCCTTCATTGCGAACCGGATGCCCGAGAGTGAATACGAGGTCGAGCTGTTTCGCACTCAGGGCTTCCATCGCCATCAGTGCACGAAATGCGGGAAGTTCTTCTGGACGCTCGGCGCCCACGAGACGTGCGGGGAGACGCCCTGTCAGGAATACGACTTCCTCGGAAACTCCCCGTTCAAGAAACGCCTCACCCTGCGCGCGATGCGCGAAGACTTCCTTTCGTTTCTCGAGGCGAACGGTCACACGCGGGTTCGGCGGTATCCAATCGTCGCGCGATGGCGGGAGGACGTCTTCTTCGTCCAGGCGAGTGTGTACCCGTTCCAACCCTGGGTGATCAGCGGGGAAGCGAGTCCACCCGCGAATCCCCTTGCCGTCTCCCAGCCGTGCGTGCGGTTCACGGACATCGACAACGTCGGAAAGACGGGTCAGCACTTCACGATGTTCGAGATGATGGCCCACCACGCGTTCAACTTCCCGGGGAAGTTCATCTACTTCAAGGACCGGACCGTGGAGCTGTGCCACCTTTTCCTCACGGAGCGGCTCGGCCTCGATTCGACCGTCGTCCGCTACAAGGAGAGCTGGTGGGAGGGCGGCGGGAACAGCGGCCCGTGCTTTGAAGTCGTCTTCGGCGGCGCAGAGGCCGCCACCCTCGTGTTCATGGTGAACCGGGACGTGAACGGAACCCGCGTTCCGATGGATACACAGGTCGTCGACACCGGCTACGGCCTCGAACGGCTCGTTTGGCTCTCGCAGGGAACGACGTCTGCGTACGAGGCCGTTTTTGGGGAGGCCCTTGCCTACCTGAAGCGGGCGACCGGAGCAAAGCGCGTCGACGATCGCGTGCTGCGAGAATACTCGAAAGTCGCTGGAATGACGAACGTCGAGACGATGGCGGACATCCGCTCGATTCGGGCGCGTACCGCGGAACGGCTCGCAATCAGCGTGGAAGACCTCATCGAGCAGATCGCGCCTCTCGAGGCGCTCTATGCGATCTGCGACCACGCACGCGCGCTAATGTTCCTGCTCGGCGACGGCGTTGTGCCGTCGAATGCGCGTGAGGGATACTTCGCGCGCCTCCTCGTGAGGCGAGGGCTGCGTGCGCTCCGGAACCTGAACATCACGTACACGCTCTCCGACACAATCTCCTTCCTCGTCGACCAGTACCGGGAGGACAATCCAGAGTTCTTTTTCAACAAGGGGGACATCCTGAAGCTCCTGAAGGTCGAGGAGGCCCGGTACCGCGAAACGCTCGAGAAGGGCCGTGGCACAGTCGCCCGGGTCGAGGCGGAGATTCGCGACCACGGCGGAGATCAGATTGGGCTCGACGACATGATCGAACTGTATGACAGCCATGGCCTGACACCGGACGTTGTGCAGGAATTCGCGGACCTGCCCGTCACCATCCCTGACGACTTCTTCACCCAGGTCGCCAGACGGCACGAGCACCCGACACAGGAGGCCACTCCGAAGCGAATCGACGTGCCCGGGGGGCTTCCGCCCACGCGGTTGCGGGTGTACGAGGACCGACGAAAGCAGAAGTTCCGCGCGAAGGTCGCTGCGGTCCATGGCGCCGCCGTCATCCTCGATCAGACGTACTTCTACCCCGAGGGCGGCGGCCAAGAAGCGGATCACGGGGCGATTCAAGGTCGCCCCGTGGTCGATGTCCAGCGCGTCGGCCAGACGGTCCTGCACTTCGTTCAAGGCACACCGACCCTCGAAGTCGGGAAGCCGGTCACGTGCGAGATCGATTGGGCCCGCCGGCAGAATCTGATGCGGAATCACAGCGCCACGCACATCGTCCTCGGCGCAGCCCGCAAGGTCCTCGGCAACCACGTGTGGCAGACGGGCGCGCACAAATCGGAGGACCTCGCGCGCCTCGACATCACGCACTACGACAGCCTGACGGACGCGGAAATGCAGCGCATCGAGGAACTCGCAAACGAGATCGCCTTGAGCGATGCTCCGGTGCGGATTCGAAACCTGCCGCGAGACGAGGCGGAGGCAAAGTACGGCTTCCGACTGTACCAAGGAGGCGTTGTCCCTGGCGGGGTGTTGCGCGTCGTGGAGATCCCGAAGTGGGACATCGAGGCGTGCGGGGGTACGCATGTCGCGCGCACAAGCGAAGTCGGCGTGATCAAGCTCGTTCGGTCGAAACGGATCCAGGACGGCGTTGTCCGGCTCGAGTATGCGGCGGGGAAGCCCGCGCTCGCAGAAATCCGGAACCTTTCCGCGGGCATGGAAAAGGTCGGCCTAGCGCTGAACGTGCCCGTGGAGCAAGTGCCCCAGGCAGTGGAACGGTTCGTCCAAGAATGGAAGGACCTCAGGAAGGAGGTGGAGAGACTTCGCCAGGCCTCGGCGGGAACTGCGGTTACCGACATGCTTGCTCGCGCGGAGGAAATCGCGGGTGTGAAGCTTGTCGTCCACCGGACCGAGGGCGCCATGGAGGACCTCCTCCCGCTGTCAAGAGAGCTCGTGGAGACACCAGATGTCGTCGCGATCTTGGGCGCCGCCGGACAGACCGCGAGTCTCGTCGTCGCCCGGGGTGCGAACGGGAGGGTCGACGCAGCGTCTGTTGTGCGGTCCGCCGTTGACCTCCTCGGGGGGCGTGGGGGAGGCAGTCCGGAGTTCGCGCAAGGGGCCGGGCCGAAGGTCGAGGCTCTCGGCGAAGCACTCGAGATGGCGCGACGCGAAGCCCTGAAGGTGTTGACAGCGAGCGGATGAGATGGCCTTTCATGGGCTTCGTGAGCGGTGGCGGGAAGTCGCGGAAATCACGAACGTCGGCCCAATCGCTCGCCGCTACTTCGTCATCGGCGCGTTCGATGGAGCCCTCACGGTCCTCGGCATTGTCATCGGCGCGGCAACGACGCTGGGCGACAGTCCCACGGGCTCGAGCTTCGTCGTGATCATCAGCTTCGCGGCGGCCCTCGCACTCGCCATCAGCTCGACCGTCGGGGCGTACGAGGCCGAGCGGGTCGAGAAGAAGATGCAGAGCCACAGCATCGAGCGGGCGATGCTCGCGGAACTGAGCCGAGAACACAAGTCCGCCTTTCGCCTTGCGACCCTCTACAGCGCGGGAATCCACGGGATCGCCCCCATGGTCGCGGCCCTGATTCCCATCATCCCTTTCCTCCTGTTGCCGTTTCGGGACGCGGCCATTTTCGCAACAGTCGTGACCCTTGTCTTTCTCTTTGCACTCGGCGCGTACCTCGGCTCGCTGATTCGAGAGCGGATCGTCATCACGGGACTCCGGTTCGTCGGGACTGGGATCGGAACCGCTCTCCTGCTATGGTCTCTGGGGACAATCGGGATTCGAATCGTCCCCTAGGAAACGAGGCCTTTTATATCGAGGGCAGTTAATCGGAGTCGGGAATGCTCGGGGTGGACACAGAGATTGAGGCAATCAAGGCCTCGGTCTCGCGCTATTTTCCGATCACACAAATCGTCGTGAATCCCTTCGCGCTCACGTTCCACGTCGCTCCGGACCCCCGACGGCTTGACTCCGATTTCGACGCCCTCCGCCAGGAACTCGTTCCGACGAACTATGTTCCCTCAATCGTCTCCGAGAAAGGTGAAGTCCTGATCCATGTCCAGAAGCGGGCGGAACCGAAGTTCCGCGGCGCGTACCTGAACCTCCTCCTCCTCGTCGCGACGATTGGGACGACCTCGGTCGCGGGTGCGGTGAATTGGAGCGTCTACGCGAACGTGTCGTTCTGGTCCCTAGAAGCGTTCGCCTTCGGCATTGCGAGCTTTACGGTCCCACTTCTCCTCGTTCTCGGTGCCCATGAAATGGGGCATTACTTCGTGGCGAAACGCCACCGCGTGCGTGCCTCGCTTCCATTCTTTATTCCATCTGTGCCGTTCCTCGGGACGTTCGGGGCATTCATCTCGATGCGGGATCCGATCCCGAACCGTAGGGCGCTCCTCGAGATCGGCATCTCGGGGCCGCTCGTGGGCTTTGTCCTTGCGGTCCCGATCACGATCATCGGCCTGTTCCTCAGTGCGGCGGGCCCTAGGGCCCCGATCCTCGACGGCGGGGGCGAGATCACGACCTCCTCGCCCCTATACGGTTTCCTGCAGACCCTCGTCCCGGAGTCCGTGCTCGACCCGTTCCGGCGTCATCCCACCGCGTTCGCAGGGTGGGTGGGCCTCTTCGTCACCGCGATCAACCTCCTCCCCGCAGGGCAGCTCGATGGCGGCCACGTTGCCCGGGCGCTCGTCGGAGAGAAAGCCCGTTATCTGTCCTGGGGTGCCGTCTTCCTCCTCCTCGTCCTCGGGGTCATGTACGCCGGTTGGTTCCTGTTCGCACTCATCATACTACTCTTGGGCGCACGGCATCCGCCGCCACTGAACGATATCACGAGGTTGCGGCCCTCCCGAAAGGCTCTCGGCATCCTAGCGTTCGTCGTCCTCGCCCTCACGTTCGTGCCACAACCGTTCATCGAGGTCCCGACAACGACCACGTTCGCCTTCGAGACCGCGGATCAGCCGTACACGAGAATCGAGACGATGGCGGTCACGATCCCGAGCGGATCGAGCAGCCTCCTCGCCGTGAACCTGAACAACACGGGCAACGTGCCGATCCGCGTTCGTGTAGGGATCGACCCGCGCAACCTCGACAATTTCGGGTGGACAATCCGGATTCACAACTACACGCTGTACGGTACGGACTCGCCGCGGGAGGTTGGGGTGGACGCCGACGAGACCGTGATCTCGCTCAACGTCACGGAGTACGCAACGGTACGCGTCTCTGTCGTCGTGCCCTCGATCCCGCCGGATAGCTTCGAGTTCACGATTTGGGGGCGCATCGTCGATACAGACCGGGTCCTCGCTCGTTCCGAGGTGACCATCACCGCTACGGTCTCCTAGCGAAGGCGCAGAACGTTCGCGTGAGGGACCGGTGGACCCGGAGCGAGTGGCGCTCCTCCAAGTCGAAGTACTCCTCTCCAATTTGAACTGCCTCCTCCGACGGAAGGATGATCGCAGCGTACCCATGGGGGCGCAGAACCAAGCGGAAGGCCGCGAACGCCCTCCGGTACAGGCGCAGGACCGGCTCCCCCCGCGTGGTCGTCGAGCGCCCGTAGGGCGGATCC
Organism: uncultured Methanomassiliicoccales archaeon; assembly: GCA_964407185.1. Lineage (GTDB taxonomy): Archaea > Thermoplasmatota > Thermoplasmata > RBG-16-68-12 > RBG-16-68-12 > EA-19. The sequence continues at coordinate 7,314 of CAYOUM010000035.1, forward strand.
GTTGCGATCGCATCGACCGTTCGGAGGCGATTGGAAACCTCCCCGACATCGGCGTGAAATGTCCGTGCGGCGGGACCGAACTCTCGCAGGACGGCTTCCGTTTGTCTCACCATCTTCTCTTGGAAGTCCGACGCGACCACACGGATCCCGAGACGAGCCGCCTCAATCGCGATGCCGCCCATTCCGCAGAACGGGTCCAAGAGCACGCCGCCCACCGGACATCGAGAGAGGTTAACGAGCGCCCGGGCAAACTTTGGATGGAGCGAGATCGGGTGTGAAAGGCCCCTCCTCGCACCTTTGCGGGCCTCAAACGCCGATCGTTCGACGGCGTGGCGGATTTCCACGAGAAGGAGTTCGGCGCCGTGACGCAGAATTCGGAAGTCCCTTTCCGCCCTCTCAAGATCAACGCTGCCCGTCCTCGCCAGGAGGGCGCCGACCTGACGTTCGAGCAAGGCCTTTTCGGCTGGCTCGAAAGGACCGTGGGCCCGTACGCGAAAGCGCCGACCATCGAGGCCGAACCGCCCCGCCACTTGGAGGATATGCTCCCATGGTCCGTGCGCCACAACGGTTTCGACGAACCGACTCAGCGCAACCCGCCGAAGCGATCGCAACGTTGGGCGGACAGCATCAACGATCAGTAGCGTTGGGGAGAAGGAGACACGGCGGATGGCCACCCGCTCCGCTTCGAGAGCTGCGAGCGCATCCGCCCGCGGGAGGGTTGGATGCTCGCCCGTGAGTTCGAAGGCGATCCGCACGCCAGGCTCCATGTGGCGCTGCGATTTCAAGGCTACTGACCGTCACGTTCAAGCCCGCCCCAGCGGTCCTCGATCCGTGGTCCGGCTTCGGCCCTTTGCGCCGAACGACATTCCTGCGATTGCAGCGATCGTTCACGAGGCCCTTCGGGAGAGCTACCCCGCGACCCTGTACCTGGACATCTACAAGTGGTGGCGGGACGGCTTCTTCGTCGCGGAGCAGGATGGCCAGATTGTCGGCTTCCTGGCAGGGGTGAACAACGCACCCCACAACGCTCGAATCCTCATGCTCGCGGTCCTCGAACGACACCGCCAACATGGAGTCGGGTCGTCGTTGATGGATGAATTTCTCCGACAATGTGCCCTGCGGGCGCTGAAGACCGTGGAACTGGAGGTGCGCGTGAGCAACGCGACCGCGATCCGGTTCTACCAGAGGTACGGATTCCAGATCGCGGGGACGTTGCCGAGGTTCTACACGGACGGCGAGGACGGCTACAAGATGATGCGCCACCTATGATACATGGCCTTCGCCCTGCGCCTTACGGCACAGTGCCGGGCACAAGAAGGGACCATGCCAGTGGCTGATGGGCGCTAGCGGCCGCCTTACTGGACAACGGCTCGGTCTGGGAGCTTCACACTTTTCTG
>CAYOUM010000035.1:8720-11345 GCA_964407185.1 uncultured Methanomassiliicoccales archaeon
CCATCTATGATACATGACCTTTGCCTTGTGCCTTACGACACAACGCCGGGCACAAGAAAGGCGACGCCAGTGGCTGATGGGCGCTAGCGGCCCGCTTACTGGACAGCGGCTCGGTCCGGGAGCTTCACACTTTCCTCAGTAAGGCGCTTATGACGTCATCGGGGCTCTTGTATCGGCCCTCTGGGAGCGTTTTGGCGAACCAGTCCCGGCCATCAGCGGGAAGATCCGACATGTTGTTGCACGCGGTCACGATAGCTTTCCTGTCGGCCGGAAACGGCACGTCGTGCTTCAGATGCGACAAGGCGGCATGCAGATCACTCGGCATTGTCCACTCCTCCTCTTCCCCCGCCACGCGGGGGACGGCATCGGGCATGTGAGGTCTGCAAAAAAACCTTTCGGCTTGCGGATGAAGAATTCTCCGCGGGCTCGGGGCGGCTGAACGAACTCGTTTAAGGCGTTAGCCGTATCCCTGCACGTCGTCTCCGGGATGGACGTTCCAATAGTGGTAAGGCGACGTCTCCTTCTGGGCCTGCGTGATGTCCTGGCCCAGGCCCGCATAGTACGACCCGTATCGCTCGCGAATTTGCTCCTCGATTGCACGGGACCGACGAATCGCGCGCCGGATGTGGTCCGCTTCGATCACGCGACTCTGCTCCGTGACGGCCAGGTCGCCGGCCGCCCGGATAAGCCCGCCAAGCTCCCTCAACCGCAGGGTCAGGGCCTTCTCCTTCTTGTCGACTTCGCGCGCCCGCCGATGGGACTCCTCGATTACCGCGAGAACCGCCTCCCGCGACGCCGGGGGAATCCGCTTGTCGACGGCAATCTCCTGCGCCACGAACTGCGCCATCTTTGCACGGTTCTCTGCCGTGTCCGGCATTGCCGTCTCGACCAGGATTTCGTATCCTGAACCTGTGATGCGCGACCGCAGGGGAGATAGGACGTGCGGCAGGTCTTGAATGTTGCACGCCCCCACGAAGATGAAGTCGCACGGAACGCTGTCCACACGAACGCTCGCGCCCGCGCTCTGCGGGTTTCGACCACTGATCGGGAACCGCTTCTCCTGCATGGCGGTAAGGATGTACCGCTGGAGATGGCCCAGCTGGGGCAACTCGTCGATGAACAACACGCCTTGGTGGGCCTCGTGGATCGCCCCCGCGACCACACGCTCGTACGGCGCCGTTCCGAGCTGCGGATGCCCGCCGTATGGGTCGTGCCGCACATCGCCAAGGAGCTCCGTGTCGCTCGCCCCCGTCGCGAGGACAAACGGCTGGCGGTTCACGGGCACAAGCACCTTGTGCGGGCTCGCTTTCTCCATCTCCCGCCGCTTTTCGAGGGCGGGCTGGTCCAGCACGCGGACCATCTCGCCGGCCCGCTCGTAGACGACGACCTCCTCCTGGCCGAATTGGCGGCGCGTCGTGGTTACCCGGTCGCGGCCACCGAGCTGGCCGAGCGTGACCTCAAAGATCCCGCCGAGGAGATCCCCGAACGGGTTCTGGGCGGCGCCGCCCTGGAACGTCGTCTTCGGACGGGAGCACTTCGGACACACTCGCTCGCGCGGGGACGAATACGTCCCGCAACTCACGCACTTGTACCCTAGTCTCTCCGCGACGTTCACGGGAGCTTCCTTCGGATCGATGAGATCGCCCTCGGCTCCCTCTCGCTCGACCTGCTGGCGCAACACGTCGTCCCGCCGCTTGACCTCAATTAGCGGCCGCTCCGGATTCTCCGGATTGTGGACGACGCGAATCTCCTCGTCGGGAGGGGACATGTGGAGGGCAAGGGCTTGGGCAATCATCGACTTCCCCGTGCCCGGCGGGCCGACGAGCAGGAAGTGCCGTCGCTGCATCGCGGCGAGCCGCGCGAGCTCGACGGCTTCGTCTTGGCCGATCACGCGCGCGAGCGGGTCCGCTGGAATCACGACATCCGCGGTCGTCCCCATCTCATCGAGGGTGAACCCCTCGGCAGTGCCCAGGAGCTTTTCTCTCGCGATGGCAAATCCCTCACGCGGGGATCAGATCGGTTTTCGTGTACACGTCCACGGCCTGCGGCTGATTCGAGATCGTCCCCATCTTCATGCCAACGACGCTCTTCATCCCGATTTCCGAGGCCACATCGAGAATCCTCTGCGTAATAATGCCGTCGAATACGACGGCCCTCGCCTGACGGTTCGTCCTAAGGGTCTCGACGAGGGACCGGACAGGGACCTCCGCAGCGACGCTGTCGTCCTCGGTGAGGATCCTTGCCTTCGACGAGCCGCCAATTTCGAGGAGCATGTCCCGGTACTTTTCGAGCTGTGGGTTCATTGGCTTCGGAGTGCTAGCGGGGGCGACGGACGGCGCGCGTGGGGGGGCTGTGGCCGGCGGTTCCGCGGGGAACGACCGGACTTCCTGGCGAACTTCGGCACGGGGCTCGGGCCGCTGGCCCCGCTCCTCGCGAGGCGCAGGCTCTGGCCGCTCCTCCTCGGGCCGGTAGACCTGGCCGGAGAGGCCAGACATCTCGACGTACTGATCCGCGGGGACCTTGTTCCGGAGGGCCTTCATGATCTGCTTCTGCGTCAGCTCTTCAACCTCGCGGCCCCGAGGGGCCCGCGCGATGAAGTCGACTTCTGCAACCTGCAACAGCTCC
>CAYOUM010000036.1:0-2273 GCA_964407185.1 uncultured Methanomassiliicoccales archaeon
GACCAAGCCCTCTTTCGAGCCCGTCACGTACAGCCGGCGCCGACGCAACGGGGCGCTGAGGCCGAGCCTCGGTTTCCCACCGTATGCCTCCATCGATTCGACCGATTGGAAGGACACGGCCGTGCGGAAGTACCACCCCTGGCGGAGCACGAGACGGGAGGCGGTGAGCCAGTGGTCCGTGAAGAGCGGAGAGAGGCCTGACACGATGACGTACACACCGAGGGCGGCGCCGATCACCGCGAGCCACGACGGCGGGGTCGGGACCGCGAATGCGAGGAACGCCATGAAAAAGACCGCGAGGGCGGCGAGCAGGAGGAGTCGCTGAAGGAAGAACCCATGGCCATACGGGAACTCCAGACGCTTCCGTGATCCGTTGGCCGTGATCACATCGCGCGTCTCGCGGGGCACTCGGACAATCGCCGGTCGTCGCGCCGTGGATCCGAGGATGCGGTGGCGGGTATTTGGAATTCTGTTCGGCCGGCCCACACCTTAAATAAGCGCCTCCTCGTCGCCCCGCGCGCATGGTGGATTCCTCGCAGCTCCTCCTGTGGGCGGCGATCACCGGCGGCACCCCTCTCATCATTGCGCTGATCCCCCTCGCGAAGGCCCGCATCTCCGATCGGACGACGCACGTCATGCTAGGCCTCTCCGCGGGAATCCTCCTGAGCATTGCCCTGGTGAACATCCTGCCCGAGAGCTTGGAGCTGGGAACCGCATTTCAGGTGCCGGTCCACCTCGTGGCCGTCGCCGCAGCGATTGGGTTTCTCGCCCTGCTCCTCCTCGAGCGGACCCTCCTCGCGGAGGGAAGGGGCGGTCACATCGACGTCGAGGGGAGGAAGATTCAGCCCTTTGGCACGCTCGCGCTGAGCGCGCTCACGATCCACGGCCTCCTCGACGGCTTCGTGATTCCGCTCGGACTCGAAGCGGGCGGCGGGGTTGGGATCGTGGTCCCCGTGGCCGTCGCCCTTCACCAAATTCCCGATAGCTTCGCGGCCGCGTCTGTGAGCCTCGCGTCAAGTGGGAGCCCGCGGACGGCCCTCGCGTTCATCCTCGCCACCGCAATCGACACGCCGATTGGGATTGGCATCGGGTTGTTGTTCCTGGGAGCGGGCCAGGCCTGGCTCCCCTTCGGCCTTGCGTTTGCGGCGGGCACTTTCCTCTTCGTTTCCGCCGCGGATTTGATTCCAGAACTTCAACATCGCGCGCGCAGTCTCCTCGTGACGGGATCGATCCTCGCAGGCGTGGTGGGGGTCGTCGCCCTCACACTTCTCCTCCCGCCCGCGTGAAGCTCCTCGCGCATCGAGCGATAACTTTCAACGTGGGGAACAACGCCGAGTTGCATAATTCAACGACGATAAAAGTTCGACATCGCGCAACGCCGAGAACTCGCGAGGAAACTTAGAAACGTTTTAGTAGACCACTCCGGATACCGCGCTGCGCCTGCGCGGAGCCGCGAATTCGCGCGCGATTCGCGATTCTCAAGGGGGAGGGCACACATGGAAGAAAGCATCTTCCAGCCATACATCGCGACCCGTCCAATCTTCAGGATGGACCGGGACATCCTTCGGCCGTCGTTCGTCCCGGACCGACTCCCGCACCGGGAGGAACAGGTCGACCAGCTGGCCCAGATCCTTGCAACGGCATTGCGCGGCGATCGGCCGAGCAACGTCCTGATTTACGGCCAGACCGGAACGGGAAAGACCGCCGTCGTGAAGTACATTGAGAACGAGTTCAAGAAGCTCGAGGGCGGGCGGACGGTCCATTACATGTACATGAACTGCGAAATCGTCGACACGCCGTATGCCGTCCTCCAGAACCTCGCGAATCGGTTCGTGGAGAACTTCAGCCAGCGCGTGCCGTTCACAGGCCTATCGACGGACCGCGTCTACCAGATGCTGTGCGAGAAGCTCGACGAGGAGAAGAGAATCGTCATCCTGGTCCTCGACGAGATCGACAAGATCATCACGAAGAACGGAGACGATCTCCTGTACCAGCTGCTGAAGATCAACGAGGACCTGACGCGAGCGAAGCTCTCCCTGATCGGGATCAGCAACGACCTCAAGTTCACGGAGTACCTCGACCCGCGCGTGAAGAGCCGCCTGAGCGATGAGAAGATGGTGTTCCCGCCGTACAATGCGGAGGAGCTGTTCGACATCCTGAGTCAACGGGCCGCGATGGCCTTCGACAATGGTGTGGCGAAGGACCCCGTCCTCCGCCTGATTGCCGGGCTCGAGCGTCCGACGGCCGGCCGCATTCTCATCGACGACGAAGAC
>CAYOUM010000036.1:2283-11000 GCA_964407185.1 uncultured Methanomassiliicoccales archaeon
GAGCTCGCCGAGCGCGCGGGCGAGGAACACATCGGAGAGCAGCACGTTCAGCGGGCGAAGAACAAGATCGAGCTCGACACCGTCGTCGAGGCGGTGAAGTCCCTCCCGACGCAGTCGAAGCTCGTCCTCCTGGGAATCGTCTCGAACCAAGAGGCGGGCGCGGATCGGATGACGACGGGTGAGGTGTACGCGACGTACAAGGAGTTGTGCCGGAAGACCGGAGCACCCGTGCTCACGCAGCGGCGCGTAACGGACTTCGTGTCCGAGCTCGACATGCTCGGCCTCGTCCATGCGCGCGTGAAGAGCTACGGCCGTGGGGGCCGGACAAAGGAAGTCCAGAGCGCGGTCCCGTTCCTCGAAATTAGGCGGGTCTTGGAAAAGGACGAGTTCCTCGCCCCAGTGCGCGGGTACCGCCCACGCTTGCAGACCACCCTCATGTAGGGCCGTTGCCAAGTTCTTGGGGCGGCTCTGCGGGCTCCGGATCGGCGGCGGTGTCATCCCTCTCTCGCGCCGACACGTTCCCAAGCCGTTTCCTTCGGGCCTTCCATCGCTTCAGCGCAAACGAGAGGCCAAAGTCGAGGGCGAACGGGGCCGCAATGAGGAGGGCGAGCGAGACGGCGAGCGCGTCCCAGCTGTTCTTCGGCGCCTCCCGCGTGTCGCCCCAGTATGCGCAACACCCACCGGCCGGGGTCACGAGGAGTTTGATGAGCCCGAACCACGGTAATTCGCCGCGTGCCTTGCCGATCACGTTCGCATGGGGAACGATCCATCGATCGTAGGGTTTCGCGGGACATGGGTTCGGACCCGGGGGGGAACATGCGCGGTCCGCATTGTTATCGCCCATCGTGACGTATCCGTCTATCTGATACCTCAGCTGGATCGCGAACTCGCGCAGATCGAACGTAATCCGCAAATCACCCCGAAACCCCATTCCACGAATCTCGAGGATGCCGGAGATTGCGTAGGGCCAGTCGAGGATGGATCCATTGCGGTCGCGAGCCTCCCACTGGCCGCCCGGAATCGCGAGCAAGCTCGGGACGTCATAGCCGTCGCCCGTCTCGTTCCAGACCACGAAGAACATTGAACGGTGGATGATTGGCGTGTCGCCCGGGCTTGGCGGGGGCCGGTAGACGATCACATCGCCAAAGTCGCCGTACGTCGAATGTCCGAGTCCTTTTCCCTCGACCCACGTGGTGACCTGGGGCCGCGTCGGAGTGGCCTGGACGAGGACGATGTCCCCGGTGTCAATCGCGCCGATGAAACTCTCGACGTCGCTGTGTTGCATGCTCGAGCTCTCGACGACCACCTCGGGCGGCCAGTTCTGCGTGTAAGCGAAAATCGCCCCGAAAACGATGAGCACAACGAGGAGTGCGATGCCGACATCGCGGCCCAGAAGAATCAGGGATTCCCGTAGATTTCGGGGCCTCGCTCCGTCGCGGTCAGGGAACTCCTCCGCATCATCCGGCGTCTCGCTGACCATACCCGCGTTCTATGATGGGCACTCTATAAAAGAGTAGCGAGCTAGACGTTCACGATCGTGATTCCGCGCGCCACCGGATATGCGACGTTGAACACCGGAATGGGACCAGGCACGCCAAACCCATCGAGCGTGCGTTGACTCGATCCAAGCGTCGCGAACGGGATTCCTTTGTGAATGTGCCCATGGATCACGACGTTTGGTCGCCGCCGGTGGACCACCGCCTCGAGTTTCGTCGAGCCGAGCTCGGGCCTCCATTCCTCCTTTTCCCCGCCCATTGTCGCCCATGTGGGCGGATAATGGGTCAGGAGAATTCGCATCCCTTCGCCTTCGAGCAGTCGATCGATTGTGGCGACCCGGTTATCGTATGTGCGCCAGATATCGGGTAGATTCTTCCGCTGCCACCACGTCGGACGATCGAGGCTCCCCGTGCTTCCAACGAGGCGGAGCTCGCGTCCGCCCGCGCCGACAGTGGCGACCTCGTCATCGAGGAATGTCAGGTCGTACTTTGGGCCGAACCGCTCCCTATATTTCCCATGGTCCTGCGCGTACTCGTTGTTCCCGAACACGACAAACACGGGGCACGACACCCGCTCCCGCAGCGCGGCGACGACTTCGCCGAAGGCATCGAGGTCGTTGTGGTCCGTCGTGTCGCCCGCAACAAAGAATACATCGGGGGCCTCGAGCCGGCGGAGATCCAGCGCGAAGGGTTTGAGGTTCTCATGTCCGTGAACGTCCCCGACCGCGGCGATGCGCATCGCCCCGCGAAGCACATCGTCCGGCAAAGGGTTTCGCCTGAGCCGTGGTTCAAAACACTTTCAGGACCGCCTCGCCGGTGTGGAGGTCCATGACCGGAAGCCGGGCGGGCATCGGTTCGATGTTGTGCATCTTCTGATACGATGTCTGTCCCTGCCAGGTCGAGCTGTTCACAAGGACAACGCCCCGGTATTCCCCGATGGCCGCCGCGTGGACGTGACCTGTGACGAACACGTCCGGCACGGCGTCGATAATCAGATGGTCCTCCGCCTCCGGAGCGATGGGGGTCTTCCCGCCATAGATTGGCGCGAGGTGGCGCTTCCGGAGCATCTCCCGCATCGCGTCGAGTGGCTTCCCATACGTCATCGCGGGGAGCGCGGACACGAAGTCGTCCATGCTCCGCCCGTGGTATCCCAGGATACGCACGCCGTGGACGCTCAGCGTGCACGGGTTCCCGGCGAAGACGACGTTCGAGTCAAACAGCTTCTGAATCGGCGGCGGAAGCGCGGGCTGCGGCTCCGCGGGCCGCACCGCGTCGTGGTTCCCCGGGAGGAGGACGACCCTCAGGTGGTCCGGGAGTTCGCGGAGCATCGATGCGAGGGCTTCGTATTGCGCGTACACGTCATCGAGAAGAAGATCCTCGTTTTGGCGGGGGTACACGCCAATCCCGTCGACCACATCCCCGCACACGATGAGGTACCGAATCGAGCGCGCGAGCTCATCCCCGTTCGCAATCCAATCGCGAACCTTCGCCCACCGGTCCGCGAGGAACGAGCGGCTCCCGACGTGAATGTCGGACATGAAGGCGACGCGGATTCGGTCCTCCGTCCGCGGGAACGTCCTCGCGGTCGGGAGGTCCGGATGGATGATGGACTTCGCGATGATGAGGCCGCGATCGTTGCCCTTCCCGACGACGCCGATGACCTCGTCATCGACGATCGGGTCCGAGACGAGCGAGGAATCCGCGAGGAGCAACACGTTTGCGGTGTCCGTCTCATCCTCGAGCTCGATGAGACGATGACCGTTGCGGGTCGCACGAACGTCCCGCACGATTCCGATGACCTTCACTTCTCGGGTCAAGCGCTTCGCGCGAGCGATCTCGATCGCACCGGCGCCCTCGGGGCGGGACCGCACGATCCGCGCGAGCGTCGTGTACCGGTGGCGGAAGTAACGGGAGAAGTCCCCGAGCGTCCCCTCGCACGTCGAGCGGCCCGTGATGTCCTTCAGAATCCGCAAGTCCTCGGCGATATCCGTCGCGGGGGTCCCGCCATGACGGAAGGAGGCGGGAATCGAGGCCTCGACCCGCGTCGGCGGGCCGACTTGCGGGACGGTTGGCTGCCATGTGACGTCCTTCGCCACTCGAAACGCGGCCGCGCGCCCAATCGCTCCCGCGCGCACGATGTCGTCCAGGGTTATCACAAACGGCGGCTCTCGGAACGACCGGAGGACTTCCGCCACACTCGCGAGCGGGTCCTCCTGCCTGAGCAGATACGCAATCGCTTCGGGCTCCGCAAGGCTGCCCCTCTCGGTAAGAAAATGCAAAATCCGATCCCGCATCCGCCCCGGCTATCGTGGGATGCGTGATAAAAGACTTCGGTTCCCGCCGCACGCCGCGCCGTGAATTTCATAGCGCGAACCGTGGTTTCCCGAGCGTGGCGCGAATCCTCATCCGCACGACGTGCAAGCCCACGGAAAGCCTCGGCAAGGTGAAAATTGCGGTCCTCAACGTGTTCCCCGACGCGCAGTTCACTCGAGAAGAGGACATCGTGGAGGCGGAGGCTTCCTCCGTTGACCAGCTCCGGGAGCGGATCCGAAATCAGAAGATCCGCGACGCCGCTCGGGCCGTTCTTCGCGCAAGTCGTTCGGGGAACGTTGTTCGGTTCAGCCTCAACAAACAGGCCGCCTACGTGGGTGCGGTGAGCTTCGCCTCGGAGGTATCTCCCCTCGGCGACCTGGAAATCGCAATCGAGGCGGAGGACATCGATGGACTCATCGACGAAGTCGCGGAGAGCACGACGAAGCGGCCCGGGGAGGCGCTGCGCTAATCAGACCCCGTAGCCGCAGCGGACACACCGGAGGTGGCCATTTTCGTACACGGCCTCGACCCATGCGCACCGCGGACATCGGAACTGGACGGGCGCCCCGCCAAAGATCGGTGGGCGGGAGCTTGGCACATATCCCGGTGGCACCGTCGGCGTCGATGGCGATGGGCCGTACGGCGCGGCGGGCGATGGACTCGCAGTCGGCTGCGGGGCCGTCGTCGGAGCGGGGGCACCGCGGCGGGTGACGTCCTGGACGAGCCGTATTGTATAGTAGACATAATACGCGAAGAACCCCGCGCCGAGGAGCGCGATTGCGATGTACGCGAGGTTGAGCGCGAGTCCTGCCGGCGATTCGAAGCGGATCAGGTACCCCGTCCCCACGAGCATGTCCGTTGCGAAGTGAAACAAGATCGCGACCGCAAGCCCGTGGCGGAGGAACAGGTATCCCATCACGAGGCCCCCGACGGCGGCCGGGAGGATCTTCCAATCGCCCCAACCCGGGGCATGCGCGAGGCCGAAGACGAGGGAACTCCCGATGAGGAGGATCAGCGACGCGAGGAAAAGAATGGGGGAACTCGCACGGTTCACTCCACCGCCGTAGAGATATCGGAACGAGCCGAGAACATGGCGGGCCGGTGACCTACCGGGCGGAACGCGCCGGGCGCGCACGGCGTAGCTTCGAAGCACGATGGATCCGAGAAGGAGGGGCACGCCAACGAGGAGAACGCGGAACACGACCTCCTCGTAAACGGAGGCGTTCAGCAGCTCGAACAGGAGAGCCCAGAGCGGGAGTTGCGTGAGGAAATCCGGCGACTCGGGATTGACCACAATGCTGATGAGGAAATTCAGAAAGGCGACCGCCGCGAACGTTTGCGCGAGAGCGATGATCCCGCTGCGGGCACGCAACTTCGCGGGGAGGTGCTGCGAACTCCCGAGGATCGCGCGCCACGTGCGACGGCCGTCCTGGTAGAAGAGAATGATCAGCGATGCCACGACGGCCGCGATAAGACCGAAAAACCACGCGAGGAACAGCGTTTGGTTCTGCGTCACGTACGGATCCGGAAACGGAGCCATGGGGGGCCAAATCGCGTACACGACGAGGAACGCGTTCGTGGCCCACCGGAGGACGAGGTTGTCGATCCCGACCACCGTGGTCGTCCCATCGCCGAGGCCCACGCGGTTGTCCGCAATTGCGACGACCTTGGCGTAATACGTTCCGGGGACCCGGACCGCGGAGCTTACATCGATCGCCTCAATCGTGGAACCGGTAGAAGGGTTAACCCTCGATGCACGGGTCCAGCCAGTCGGTGTGTCCAGCGTCGCTTCCCACAGCGGGCGCCCCGTCGGTGAGGGCGCATCAGGGACCGTTTCGACGTACAGGGCCAGAGTGACATGGTCGAGGACCGTGGACACGTTGAGCACGCGGTAATCCAACCGGACAATCGCCAGGTAGGGAAACGAACCAGCGGCTTGGAACGACTGGGACCAATAACCACGCGTCGGCACGCCGTCGCGGCCCTCGAGCTCGAGCGAGATGTAGCCGCTCTGTCCACCCTGGGTCCCGAGGAGGCCGCCGCACTCCGTAGAATAGTACGTGCGGGGCGTCGCGCCCCCGGTCGGATACCACTGCCCGGTCGCGCCGATCGGCGGCCAGGTCGCGAAGGTCCACGCCCCGGGGCTGGATTCGAAGGCGCCGTCGACCGTCGAGCCGCACCCGATGTCCGCAATGCCAGCGGTCACGGGAACAATCGACGCAAAGGTCCCCGCTGTCGCGACCACGAGAACCGCGACGAAGGCGACGATTGTCACGAGCCAGATGACGTTCAGGAGTGCGTAGAGGAGAGAAGGTCGCGGCGGTGCGGCGGGCGGAACCCACGCGCCCCACGCCGGCAGGCCACAGGTTGGACAGAAGGACCCCAGATACACTGTGTTGCATCGCGAGCATCGAAGGTAGACGGGTGGGGGTGCGGACGGGCTCGCGGGAGCGGATGCTTGTTCTGGGGCGGCGGTAAAACCGCATGACGGGCACACCGACCCTTCAAAAATGGTCCCGCACCGCGGACATTGCATGAGCGCGGTGTCCACCCCACCCGCCGTATTTAACGGTCGCGGTGTACCTCTCCCAATTCATTTTCAACCTGATGAATCGAACTCTGGATCGTCGTGCGACTGGTCAACGTTCATTTCGAGTCGACCGGCCATCGACTTCGCTTCCTGGCCTGTGCTGGAATGCGGTTGGGGGGGTCACGGATGGAAGAGGAGGCTCACGCGAAGCGCGGCGGAGTGAAATTCGAGACGATCCGTTCGGAGAAAATCATCGGAAGATAAGGCCGACGCCCGCCGCGACGTCGTCTTCCTGGTCGCGGATCGCCTTCCGGACGGCGGCCTCCCGGTCCGCGGGGAGGTCCTTCGTGACCCCCTTGAACAGTTCCGTGGCGCGAGCGACCGCACGCTCATCTCCCTCGACGAGGACGAGCGTGCCGAGGCCCGGAAAGCCGAGCGGACCGGAGTCTCTCACCGCGATGCTCTGGCGGCTCACGAGGTCATCCTTCAGGACTGCGTCGATCTTCGGGACATCCGTCGGCGCGACACTGAACACTTTGAACATCGGACCTGCCCGAAGCGGCGACCCACCATAAACGCTCCGATTCTCAGCCGTCGTCGTGGATGGCAATGAGGGGAAGGATGATGAGAAACGCGCCGACGGCCACACATCCGGTCGCGAGAATTCGGTCGAACGTCGTCACGACCGCTCCCGCAATGAAAAACGCGGACCCGAGAACGATCAGCAGGACTCGTGCGGTCGACATCGCCGGGCCAATTTCCCGCGACGGACCTAAAGGTTTCGTGCACCTCTTGGCCTGCTGATAACCATCTGAGAACCTTAATACAGGCTTGAGCGAGCATCGCGATGCAATGATCCCTGAGGGGGATCTCAGCGGGACCCACTTTCTCGCCGCACTTCTCGGCATCTCCGAAATGGTGGCGGGCCTCACGGACCGCGAGGAGGTCCTCGGAACAATCGTGCGGATCACGCCCCAACTCGTCGGCATGGACCGCTGTGCGATTCTCCTCTACGACGAGCCACGACGGGAGTTCCGCACCGCGGTCGTCCACGGCCCGGATCGGGAGCGAAATGCCGTGTACGAGCGGCTCACGATCACGGAGGCAGAGGCCCGCGCCCTCGCGCACCGGATCCTTGAGCAAAAGCTTCCCGCCCTCGTGCGGGAATCGTCGTTTCCCCGGCATATCGCGGGCCCCCTCGGGATCAAGATGGCGCTCGTCGTGCCGCTCGTGTGCCGGGACCGCACCCTCGGGATCATGATCATTGACCACACGACCGGACGGCGACCGTTCACGTCGAAGGAAATCAACGTCGTCATGGGAGTCGCGCAACAAGCCGCGATTGCAATCGACAACTTCCGTCTCCAAGAGGAGGCGCGGCGGGCGAAGGAAGGAGCCCGGCTGATCGGGGAGCTGTTCGCGGATGGCGTGTTGACCCTCACACAGGACCTCCGGCTCATCGCCCTCGACCCCTCGGCGGAAAGCCTCCTCCAGTGGACAACGGCAGAGCTCGCGGGCAAGGGTCTCGGCGACGCGTTCGGAGTGACCGGGCGAGACGGGACGCGTCTCTCCGGCGTGCATCAGGTCGCAGAGCGCGACCTTCGATCGGGATCCGGGAAACCGCCACCGGAACTGTATTTCCTACGGAAGGACGGAACCCGCGTGCTGTGCGCGGTACTCACGACGCAGGTCCGCGACGAAGACGGGGAAACGACCGAGATCCTGTGCGTGCTCCGCAAAGTTCCCGCCACGCATGGAGCCACACCCGCGGCGGTCACAACCTCTGGAACGGCAGCGGACTAGGCGCTCGTTCGACGGGACATCAACAGGCGGACCTCCGCGGCGGTGAACCGCGAGACTTCTCGAAGGCGGGCGCCGTCGCCGTCGCGAATGAGAGTCAGGTAGAGTGGGCAACCCTTCGTGAGAAGGTACACCTGTCTCAGCGATTCCTCCGAGATGGAGGGGTTGCCCAAGAGGCGCTTCGTTGCCTCAGAGCTGAGGCCCTTGAGCCGCAACTCGCGCACGGCGCCTCCCCGAACCGCAGAGGCCTCGTAGAACCGGCAGTAGGAGGGCGTGGACTCCTGCGCGAGGACGAGAAGTTTCGCCCCGGGCGCCGCCACCACTCGCTCACGGAGGGAGACCATCGCATCGACGACAGGCTCCGAGACCTCCCCGTATCCGTCCACCGCGATCAGGGGTCTGAGCGTCTCGATGTCTCCGTTCAGTGCGTCTGCGGAACCGCTCCCGCCGAATCGCCGAAGGCTCTCCGCGAGCTGGCGCCGGATCGCCGACGCGTCGTCGTCCACGACCTCGACCCACACGGCTGGCCGTCGTGGGCTCGCGAGGAAGGCCTGGGCAAGGGCGGTCTTGCCCATCCC
>CAYOUM010000037.1:0-2545 GCA_964407185.1 uncultured Methanomassiliicoccales archaeon
CGAATAAGGGACCGAAGTCGCTCATTCGGGGAAAGAACCTCCGAAGTTCCCGCCAGTTGTTCCGGCCAACCTGCTGGGTTAGGATCCGGCCGCGCGGCGCCAGCACACGGGCCACTTCGAGGGGATCGAGCTCTTCGTGCCGATTCAGAACCAATTCAAAGACGCCAGAACGGAAGGGTAGATTCGTACTTCGAGAACGAACAGTGGCAACGCCGAGCGGGGAGAGACGTTTCGCTGCAATCGGCGCGTTGACTTCCCATTCCTCCGAGGCCACGGCCCGACCGCGGTAAACCTGAACGAGTTCCCCGAACACCTCGCCGCCACCCGTTCCCATGTCGAGGACCGACGCGGCGCCTGTCAGGAGTTCCGACGCCCGCTGTTCGTAGTTCCATGGGAGAGGAGGACCCACTCGCTCCGACGCCATGTCACCAAAGCTCCAACCTGAGAAGCTCCTCGCTCGATCCACGTAGGGTCGGATTCGAGCCCGAGCCCCCACCCTCGAATCTGTTCCCATTCGGCCGCCCTCTTTAGGGAATCGGGAGGTAACGCTCGTCGCAACTGTTCGTTCACCATTAGCATTTCGAAGCGGGCTGTCGGGAATCTCCCAGTCTGTTCAGCCGACTGGGACTGGACCTCAGCCAGAGCCCTTGGGCTGCCACTGGCGCGACCGAGGCCGGGTTCACCCTAGCGCGCCGCCGCCAAGGCGGGTTCTGCATCCTTCGGCTTTCTCGGGCCTCCGAGGTTTCCCCATCGGCCGACCGCCTTGACGATGTCGTGGGCGCTCAGGATCCCGACAATCTCCTTTCCGTTGAAGACGGCGAGGTGTCGCAGATTCCCGCGTTTCATCAACCTGGCGGCATAGACGAGAGGCACTCCCGGTGTGATGAGGACGAGGGGAGCGGCAGCCACCTCGTGAACCTCCGTCGCAGAGGGGTCCTGGCCTCGCGCAATCGCTTCGACGATGTCCGTCGACGTGACGATGCCGAACGGCTCGTCTCTCGCGCTCGGACGCACAACTCGGCTGTTCACCTTCGCATCCGCCATGCGCTTTGCGGCGGCTTGCAGGGTCATGTCAGGGGCAGTCTCGAGAACATCCGTCGACATCGCCTCGCGGACCTTCACGATGCGTGCCATGCGAGACGGATTCGCGTCCCGCGATGAAATCTCCTCCGTGCCTACTGTACGTTCTAGCGCCGTTCGCCTATGTATGCGAACCCTCGACCTGCACGGCCATCCGATAATTCTATATCCGCCGCTCGGGTGGACCGCTCGTGAAAAAGATCCTCGTCGGCATCGCGGATGCCGTCTCCAAGGCCCTTCAGGCCCATACAGGGAACCTCGCCGAGGTCGTTGGCCAGGGGGCCGATGGCGCCCCTTCACTGCGGATCGACCGCGTTGCGGAGGATAGCGTGTTCCGATTTCTCAAGTCCCACGGCCTCGCGTACACGGTCGTCAGCGAGGAAGCGGGCCGGGTCGAGGGGGCGGGCGAGTGGACGCTCGTCTTGGATCCGATCGATGGCACACACAACGCGATACGAGGCCTGCCCGCCTATGCCGTATCCATCGCGGCGTGTCCGCGTGCCACCGGGGGACAGACGGAACGGCTCAAGGATGTCGAGGCGGGTCTCGTCCGCGATCTCGTGAACGGGCAGACGTATTTCGCGCAGCGCGGGAAGGGGGCAACCCTCGACGGCCGAGGAATCCAGGTCCGGCATCCGCTCCAGCGAAGCGACACGGTGTTCGATGTATACCTCGGCGAAAAGGCGCACCCTAAGTCGGCCGCAATCGCGGGCGTGGCGAGACGGTTCCGGAGCCTCGGCGTCGCGTCCCTCGACCTCTGTATGGTCGCCAGGGGTGCGGTAGACCTTTATTACCTGCGCACAACTGCGACCGGCCACGAATTGAGGGCCGTGGATATCGCTGCGGCGACCCTCATCGTACGTGAAGCGGGCGGGGAGGTCGTCGACCTCGACGGCCGGAACCTCGACATGCCGATCGATCCGATGGCGCGGACGAACGTCATCGCGTATGGGGATAAGCAGGTCCTGGAGATGATTCACTGAAAATCGCACTCACGGCAAATCCGAGGATTCCCGGGACCGTGGAGTTGTGTTCGGACATTCTGAAGAAGATCGACCCTAGCCACCAGGTTGTGCTCGAGAAGGAAATCGCGGAGCGACTCGGAAAGCCCGGCCACCTCCTCCAAGACGTTCCGGCGGATCTCGTCCTGGCCGTCGGCGGTGACGGCACGATCCTTCGCGCGTTCCAGCTCGGCGATGCGAAGGTCCTTGGGATTAACAGCGGGTCCCTCGGTTTCCTTGCAGAGATCTACGGCGAGGAAGTTACCACATACCTCCCGCGTGTCCTCCGCGGCGACTACCGGGTCGAGGAGCGGATGCGGCTCCGCATCGAGGTGGAGGGGAAACGGCTCGTGGATTGCTTGAACGAGGTCGTCGTGCACACGGCCCATGTGTCGAAGATCCGCGCGTTCGAGATTCGCGTCGATGACCAGGTCGTCGAAAAGGTCCGCGCGGACGGCGTGATC
>CAYOUM010000037.1:2555-10715 GCA_964407185.1 uncultured Methanomassiliicoccales archaeon
GGCGGGCGGATGGTGTCATCCTCGCAACGCCGACCGGATCGACCTCGTACGCGATGTCGGTCGGCGGGCCGATCGTCGATCCCAGGGTCGATGCGATCATCGCGGCGGCAATCGCGCCGTTCAAGCCTTCGACCCGACCCGTCGTTTTCCCGCCCACGAGCTGGGTCGAGGTCCGCCTCACGAAGCCGAAGGAGTGTCTCCTCGTGCTCGATGGCCAGATGGAAGTGCCCTTGACGGGGACGGAGTCCATCCGCGTGACACGGAGCGAGCGACCCGCGCGGTTCATCCGCTTCCGGGACGATTTCTACCAGCGCATCGAGCAGAAGCTCGCGAAGCCGTGAGCCGATGGCGCCGTTCCAGAGACCGACCGCGATCCGCCGCAAGACGCTCCGGATGATCCTCGAAGCGTCACGGGACTCGTATCCGAACGAGTTTGGTGCAATCCTGCGGGCCGAGGGCGGCGTGATCCATGAGATTCTCCTCGTGCCCGGGACAATCGGCGGGAAACGCCACGCAATCTTTCAGCTCCACAATCTCCCGCCGGATTTCAGCGTTGTGGGCACCGTCCACTCGCATCCGAGCGGCGTCTTCCAACCCTCCGAAGAGGATCTCCATCTCTTCAGCAAGTTCGGCGGAGTCCATATCGTCACGGGTCACCCGTTTGATGAGACAACGTGGAGCGCCTGGGACCTTGCGGGACGCCCCGTGAAACTCGAGGTCGTGACCTAGGTGGCGCGATCACGGACGAGGTCGTGATAGATCGCCTCAATCCGATCTGTCACACGTTCAACCGAGCAGTTTGCACCGACGGTTTCCCGCCCCTTCTGGCCCATCTCCTTCCGCCGCGCGTCGTCCGCGATCAGGGTCCGGATTTTCAGCGCGAGGTCATCCGGGTTCACGGGATCCGCGAGGAGGCCTTCCCGCCCGTTCGTGATTGCCTCCCGAACGCCGGGGATGTCGCTCACGACGACCGGTTTCCCCGACGCCATCGCCTCGAGCGCGACAATGCCGAACGCCTCGAGGCGGGAGATGGAGGGGAGGACGAAGACGTCGCACGCCGCGAAGTAGGCAGGGAGCCATTCCGCCGAGACGACACCAGTGAACACGGTGCGATTCGCAACCCCCACACGCTGCGCAAGCCGCTTGAACGCGTTGAGTTCCGGTCCCCCGCCGACGAGGAGGAACTTCGCGTGCGGCACGGACATCGCTGCCTCAACCAGGTTTTCGATTCCCTTGTGGCCGTACATCCGACCCACGAAGAGGACGACGGGCTCGTCGGCGTGAATCCCATGTCGCTCGCGGACGGGACGGCCATCGACTCCCGGGTGAAACCGCCGGAGGTCGATGGGATTTGGAACGAGAACGGGATTGTACCGCCACGCGGCTCGACTTGTGGCGGCATACGTCGCGGTCGACATGATGATTCGATCCGCGCGGCGGGTCGTAGAATACCCGAGGGTCGCGCGATAGAGCGACTCGACGAGCGAGCCAACAATCGAGGGGACTTCAAGGTCACAATGGACCGTGATGACGAACGGGAGCCGGCGGCGCTTGGCGGCCTTCGCGGCGTAGTACGAGGTCAGGGGCGGCGGGGAGTGGGCATGGACGAGGTCCACATCAAGGGTCGAGAGCGCGCGTTTCGTGGCGGGCGTGATCGGCGTGCGGAACCAGACCCCGCGGGTCCTCGTGCGGAGGATCCGACAGCCGTCCATCTCCTCCCGCTCCGGGAGGCGCCGGTCGTAGCGGCTCGTGACCACCGTCACGTCATGGCCACGTCGAACGAGCTCGGCTGAAATCGTCTTGATATGGCTCTCGACACCCCCGATGTGGGGGTGGAACCATGGGCCCACTTGCACGATGCGCATGAATGGACGCTCAGTAGATTCGGCTGTGCGGCGCAATCACGCCGCGGGCGACCGCCCCGGGTCCGATAAACGTCTCCTCGCCGATGATCGTGCCGACGTCGATCGACGCGTTGATTCCGGTCTTCACGTCATCGCCCATGATCACGCCGAGCTTTCGCAGCCCGGTGTCAACGAGCTCGCCCCGCCACGGGACCTTGATCGTCGTTTCGTCGAGCCGAAGGTTCGCGACCTTCGTGCCCGCCCCGAGGTTGCAACGCTCGCCAAGGATCGAATCTCCCACGTAGTTTTCGTGTGGAACGTGCGTACCGTCCATGATGATGCTGTTCTTCACCTCGCATCCGTTGCCGACCTTGCATTCACGGCCAATCGTCGTCGAGGGCCTGATGTAGCAGTTCGGGGCGATCTCGGAGTCGCCACCACTGATCGCCGGTCCTTTCACGTAGGCACCGTCGAGCACCGCCGCCCCCGCGTCCACGATCACCTCACCTGTCAGACTGGCGCCCTTTGCGACCTCGCCCGCGACACGGCCCTTGATCCGTTTCATTAGGATCGCGTTCGCGGTGAGGAGATCCCATGGGCGGCCGACGTCGATCCACGGGTCCGGAAGGCGGTACCCGTGCACATTCTCCTTTTTCATCAGGCCTCGGATCGTATCCGTGATCTCGTACTCGCCGCGCGGAGACTTCGGCGTCTGATCGATGAGACCGAAGACGTCGTCGGCGAAGATGTACACGCCCGCGTTGATGAGCTTCGACTTGGGCGCCCTCGGCTTCTCCTCGAGGGCGATCACGCGATCTCCGTCGAGTTCGACGACGCCGAACGCGGATGGATTCTCGACTTCCGCGACCGCCATGACCGTGGTTCCGACCTTATGATGGAAATCCACGAGGCCACGCATCGCATCCGCGGACACGACGACGTCCCCATTCACGCTCAGGAAGTCCCCGTCGATGTGTCCCCGGGCGAGCCCGATGGCGTGGGCGGTGCCGAGGCGCTCATTCTGCTCCTCATAGTCGATTCGAACCCCGAGGCGGTCGCCGTGGCCGAACGCTTCCTTCACGCGCCGGCCCTGCCACCCAATCAGGACGGACATCTCCCGCACGCCCGCGTCCCGCAATGCTTCAATCGTGTGCTCCAGGAACGGCTTGCCGGCGACCGGGAGGAGCGGTTTCGGGAGATTCGCCGTAAGCGGGCGCATCCGCGTGCCCTCCCCCGCGCTCAGGACCCAGGCCTTCATGTCGCCGCCCTCACCTTCGATGAGGCCAATTCGTAAAGCTCTTTCGCCCTCGCCTCGGTGTGCGCCTCCGAGGTGATGCGCACCTTCGGCTCCGTTCCGGAGAGTCGAACGAGGAACCAACCGTCGTCGAACGCGACCCGCCAGCCGTCGACCCGCTCGACCTCACCGCGGATCGCGACCAACGCGGCATCGAGCTTCTTCGTGAGCGCTTCTCTCTCCATGGGCGGGAATGGAATGGCGCCTCGCTGCATTGGGTAGTGCGGGGCTTGCGCAACGAGTTCAGAAAGCGGCGTCTCGGCGACGATCGCGACGAGGTGGGCCGCGGCGTAGACGCCATCGGGACACAGCGTGATTCTTGGAAAGATCCACGTACCCGACGACTCCCCGCCAAAGTCCGCGCGTTGGCGTCGAACCTCTTGCGCGACGTACACATCGCCGACGCGGGTTCGAATCACCTTCACGCCACCGAGCATCGCATCGAGCGACATCGACGTGTCCACCGGGACGACGATTGATTTCTTCGCCTCCCGCTTCGCGAACACCGGAAGGAGCCTGTCGCCGCCCACGAACTGTCCCTTTTCGTCAATCGCGACCATCCGGTCGCCATCGCCGTCGTGTGCGATTCCCAGGTCCGATTCGGTCGCCCGCACCGTGCGGCGCAACATCTCGAGGTTCTCCTCCGTCGGCTCTGGGTCGCGGCCTGGGAAGTGGCCGTCGGGTTGCGCGTTCAAGGCAGTGACCTTGCAGCCCATTTCCCGGAGAAGGCGCGGCGTGATCGTCGATGTCGCGCCAGACCCGCAGTCCACGACGACCCGCAAGTTCGCACTCCCAACGACGCGGAGGATGTCCGCGACGTGGCGGTCGACGAGGTCCGTGCGCGAGCGCTTCGTCCCCACGCGGTCCCATGGCACATGCCCGAACGATTTCCGCGCAAGCGAGGCCTCGACCTCCGCTTGCTGTTCCTCGTCAAACGCAACTCCGTCGGGGTTCCACAGCTTGATTCCATTGTACGGTGCGGGGTTGTGGGATGCCGTAATCACCGCACCGCATTTGTACTCCCGCGTGCCGCGGGCGAGCGTCGGCGTGCTCACCATCCCCGCGTCCGTTGCATCGGCGCCGGAGGCGAGGACGCCCGCGATGAACGCGGAGGCGAGCATCTCTCCTGTGAGCCTTGGATCCCGACCGACGAGCGTCGCACCATACGTGGATCCGAGGACCCGCCCCACGTCCATTGCGAGGTCGACCGTCACATCGACGTTCGCGAGGCCGCGAATCCCGGAGGAGCCGAACAGGGGCACGCGCCGGCTATTCGCGGGAACCACAAAATCCTTCCCGCTCCGGGGGGAGAGCGCGCACCGAATAACGGTTATATAGCGACCTCCGGATGGAGTTCCGCCCCGGATGAGGGCGGCCACGGAGGGATTCGCATTGGTCATGGAACCGATCAGTATCGAGATGGCGAAGGAGAAGGCCAGGAAGGCGGGGGTGAAGCCCGGGCGGGTGAAAGGCACGGACGGCGCGATTCAGTTCACGAAGGGCCGCAACAACCGGATCGAGGTCATCACTTGGGAGGAGTTCGGCACCGTACTGAACAAGCGCCGCCTGCAAGTGTGCGAATCGAACGGGTTCCTCAAAATCATGAAGAAACGATAACGGGTCGCACTAGCTCACCGGTTGCCCGCAATATGGGCACGCCCGCCATCCCGACGCAAGTCCCGCACCGCATTTTGGACACGCCTTCGCGACCGCAGAGACGGGCGCGGGCGGTGGCGTGACGGCATACGGCGTCCCGAACGGAGGCGCCGTCGCGAAGAGGATCTGACTCGGCCTCCCCGTCGTCTGCCAGAGGAAGTACCAGAAGCTTGCGAGAAGTGCGTTCGCCTCGTTCTCGTACTCGGACCAGGAGAGGGCACCTCCGACGACCGCGACGGGCCAGAAGAGGACTGCGGCCACAGCACCGCCCACGACGCCGGCCTCCGTGAAGTGGGCGCGGAATGCGACATCGGCGTAGAGAGCCTCGTTCGCCTCGGTGAATCGGATCTCGACCTCCCGCCGCAGCCCGATCTTCGAATCCACGGAAGAGCCCGAAAAGTGGTTCGGCCCCACGTGGGCAAGCGCGAATCCCGCACGCTGCCACCAGTCCCAGGCCTTCGGCCATACGTCCGAACCCTTGACGCCGGGGATCACGCGATAGTCCCGCCGTTCGAGCATGTCCGTGCGGAAGCATGCAACTCGGAAAAAGGCTCACTATCGACATCCCATACCGCAACGTTCTTTGCGGTAGCTTGGAATCGCACGTTCTGGGACGCCCGTGCGGCGGTAGCCAAGCATGGTCAAAGGCGTCAGATTCAGGGTCTGATCTCGCAGGAGTTCCCAGGTTCAAATCCTGGCCGCCGCATCCCTCGGTCTCCCTTCGAACCTGCGAGATTGCGGGGACTCACGCGCCGGACGGGACGCCGTCCGAGAGCCGCTCCGGCACCGTGACCGCAAGCATCGCGAGACCGATGACGATGAACACGGACGCACTGAGGACCCCCACGGTGAAGCCGAAGGCGAACGCGAGTGCGCCCGCCACGATGGGCCCGAGGATCGCGCCGAACCCTTGGACGGCGTTGAACGCGCCGAGAACTGCGGATCGCTCCTCCGGGCGGGCGAACTCCGAAACAAATGTGGACCCGCCGACGTTAATCGCGGCCCAACATACGCCCACGACGGCGTGGACCAGAAGGGCGAACGCCAGGACAACCCCGAGTCCACCGGGGAGAAGTGGGAGGAGAAGGAATGACGGAAAAAGGATCGCACGCCCGGCAGCCGCGTACATCTGAATGCGTCGCGCTCCAACGGTCTGAACCCACCGACCCACGCGCCCATACGCGAACGCGGAGGCGACCTGGCTCGCGATGAAAACGAGGAACACGTGGGATGTCGAAAGCCCCGCCACATCGCGCAGGTACACGGGGAAGATGGCGTAGAACCCGGTGAACCCGGAGAACAGGAGAAAGACCGTTGAGAGATACCGGCGCAGCGTCGGCGACTGTCGACGGGGACGGCGGACATGGTTCCGGAAGTCGAGGAAGTGCAAGAGGCGCATCGGCAGGTATCGCATGCGCTCCACGCGCCAGTGTTGGTCAACGAAGGTGATGTGGTGGCGCTCCACCTTTTCCTCGGGTTCGTCGAGCCATCGCCACGCGAGCGCCGCGGATAGGAACGCGAGTGCAGCCCCCGCGAAGAACAGTCCGCGCATTGCGCCCGATTCCGTGAGCGGAAGTACCACTAACCATGCGGCCCCGAGGACGAGGCCCGTGACCCAGCCAATCCCTCCGATCCGCGAGAACACGGCGATGCGGGCCGCCCAGTCCTTCTCCTTTGTCGTCTCCAGGATGATCACCGTCCCCACGGGCGCGCTCGCGGCCCCGAGGACGCCGACGAGGAGGTTCGCGAGGTAGAAGTCCGCAACGCTTCGACTCAGTCCCATCGCGACGAGGGAGACCGCGAGGCCTAGGAACCCGATGAGGAGGAACACCTTACGACGACGGAGGCGGTCCGAGAGCGTTCCCCACCCCATGAACGCGGGGACAGATGCGATGCTCGACGCCGCGGCCACGGCGCCGACGTCCGCGACGGAGCCCCCGAGGACGCGCGTGAACAGTGGGATGAGTGGCGATGTCGCGCCGCCCGCCATCCCGTTCGGAAGGTAGGAATAGAACCATCGGTCGTTCGATTGAGTGCGCCCCATCCTGAGGGCCCGCGCATCCTCGGGAGAGATATGAACGTTTTGACAACCGAGGCGCGATGATTATCGGGGGAGCAAGTCGAACACGAGTTTCGCGGCCGCAACGAACAGGACGAGGATGAAGATGAGCGTTACGGAGCGAGTACGCAATGCTTGGAGGCCCCATCGGGAGCCAAGGAAGGCGCCGACGAACACGACGGGAACGAGGAGGGGGATGAGGATGAACTCTGGAGGCCACGTGAAAGCTCCCGATAACGATGCGAGATCGGCGAGGTATACGGAGACGCCGACCGCCGCGGTCGGGATGATGAGAAGGGCCGACGTGCCAATCGCCTTACGGGTCTTCCGACCGAGCCCATACACCAAGAGGGGCACGTTGACAAGCCCGCCGCCGATCCCCATGCTTCCGGAAAGGAAACCGGATCCCGTCGTCGCGGCCGCGACGCCGGCGGTCCGCGAGGGGGTAAGCTTCGAGTCGTCGTCCTCGTCGACGGCCCGCTCGTCCTGCAGCCAATCGAGGAGCATGTACGCGCCGAACAGGACGAGAATCGCGGTGAACAACGCCTTGAAGGCCTGCTCATCGAGGACGAACAACGTGAAGAACGTCCCGAGGACCGCACCGATCAGCGCGCCCGCCACGAGCTTCCCGCCAAGACGGAAGTCAACGAACCCATGCTTGCGGTGATTGATGACAGAGGAGGTGGCCGTGGCGATTGTGTACGTCAGGGAGATCGGCACCGCCACATGGCTCGATGCAACGCCCGTGGAAAGCAGGATCGGCACAAACAAGATCCCGCCGCCCAGGCCGAGGTTCGAGTAGACGAAGGCGACTGTGAGGATGAGAATCGCCTGAATCGCGAGAAGACCGAGATCCACGACCCGCGGATTCGGGGTTTCCGTATTAAAGGATGGCGAGACCTTTTATCGAGCGGCGGCGCATCCCATCGAGAATGGTCTTGCTCGTCCGGTTTGGTGAGCTCGCGCTCAAGAGTCCGTACGGGCGGCGGCAACTCCGTGATCGACTCGTTGAGAACATCCAAGAGATGTTCGCGTCGGAGCGGATCGAATGCCTCATCCGGGCGGACCGTGCGCGAGTCTACATCGACGTTGACAATGTGCCCGCCGCGATTCATGCGCTTCGTCGTGTTTTCGGCATCGTCTCCTTCAGCGACGCCGTGGAGGCGACCAGCGATCCCGAACAAATCGCGACGTGTGCGGTGGAACTCGCGAGGCGAACCGTGCCCATGGGCGGCAGGTTCGCCGTCCGTGCGCGCCGAGCCGGGACGCACACGTACACCAGCCAGGACCTCGCTCGCCTCGTCGGG
>CAYOUM010000038.1:0-10672 GCA_964407185.1 uncultured Methanomassiliicoccales archaeon
AAACGCGATCGGTCTGTGTATCAGAATTCGTCTCGGCTGCTTCCGTGTCCGAAACGGCGACTGTCTCGGGCGTCTACTCTTCTGCGACGACCACGGCCTTTGTGAGTCGTTCCTTCGCGATTCGCTCCGCGAGGCTCTGGAATCCCGCCTCGACGTTCTCGCCCGTCTTCGCGCTTGTAAAATTGGAAGGTGAATCGTAGGCGCGTGCCGCCTGCCGGATCTCGGATTCGCCAAACTCCCCTTGGTCTTTCAGGTCGAACTTGTTCGCAAGGAATTGAATCGGAATTCTCCCGGTCACGCTATACACGCCCTCGATCCAGTCGTCGAGGTCGTCGAGCGTGGATCGTCGCGTGACGTCGCAGACCGCGATAATCCCCTTCGCTCCGTAGAAGTAGGCCTCTTTCAGAAGCTCCCGGAACCCCTTCTGCCCCATGATATCCCAAATCGTCATGTCGACCTTGAGCGGGCCACCGCCGTCGGGATGAATCGTGTTGATCTCTTTCTTCGACACCTTCGTGCCAAGCGTCTGGATGTACTTGTCGTCGAAGTCGTCCAAGACAAATCGTCGGATCAGGGACGTCTTCCCGACCGCCGCCTCTCCCACGAGGCAGATTTTCATCTTCATCCGCTTGGCGTCCATGGAAGCTCCCCACCGATTTCGAGTTGCACTTGGCGGGCTTCTTATAAACGTTGGCGGTTCGTTATCAACCACGGCATTCAATGGAGTTCGCTCGGTGAAAGCGCTCGCGCTCATTCGTTTCCGAAGTTGTTTTATCCCAGGAGCGCAATTCCGCGAAAGACTACAATGTGCGACGAATATTGGGAGCGAGAACTTGAACGGCGAAGGCGGTTGCTTGCCTCGGAGGATGAAATCGTGCGGCTCGACCAGCTGGAGATCGAGTCCATTTCCGAGCCGAACGCGCCGATCATCGTTCCAGCGCTCCCATCGCTCGAGGAGAAGCGCCGCGGGCCGCGCGCGCTGACTCGCTGATCCTGTTGAAGCAATGATCCCGCGCGCTCCTCTGGCGGACGCTCATCACTCCGAAGAGTTGAAATAGGCTCCCCTTATTGAGTCGGCTCGCGACCCGAACCAGACGCCTCTGGGCTCTCCGTTTGGATCCCACGAACGCGGGACTAGGCTTGTGGCCCCGCAGGCTGCGTCACGGGCGGGACGTGCGACGCGCGGCGCAAGTGCCGCTCGAGAGGAGGCCCTCTTTGGAGGACCGCATCGATGCCGAAGGAGCACAGACCACGTCACGGTTCGATGGGCTTCTCGCCCCGGAAGAGGAGCGAGAGCCCGATTCCACACTTTTCGAGCTGGCCGGAGATTGACGGCGGTCCGAAGCTTCAAGGGTTTGCAGGGTACAAGGCTGGGATGACCCACGCGCTTGTCGTCGACTACCGGCCGACGTCAACGACGTCAGGACAAGAAGTTCAGGTCCCGGTCACGGTCGTCGAGACGCCGCCGATGAGGGTCGCGGCGATTCGCTTTTACAGGAGGAGCTCGGGAGGCCTCCAGGCATACGCAGAAATTTGGGCGGAAAAGGTCGACAAGGACCTGGGGAGGGCATTCCCGATTCCGAAGAAGCCCCCGGAGGGAGGTGCATGGGCCGCGATTGACTATGCCCTCACCGAAGACGTTCGAGTGATCACCCACACGCAGCCCTCCCTCGTCACCGGGGTCCCGAAGAAGGTGCCGGAAATCATGGAGCAACGAATCGGAGGGGCGACGATTCCCGAACGGGTCGAATACGCGAGGTCGATTCTCGGGAAAGAGGTCCGGGTCTCGGATTTCTGTAAGGAGGGCGCCATGGTCGACGTGGCGGCGGTTACGAAGGGGAAGGGTTGGCAGGGCCACCACACCCGGTGGGGCACGAAGCTGCTGAGCCACAAGAACTCGAAGCACCGCCGGGGCATCGGCACGCTCGGTAATTTCCAGCCCGGGTACGTCCGACCCAGCGTCCCACAGGCGGGGCAACTTGGGTATCACCAGCGCACGGAGTACAACAAACGTGTCCTTCGAATCGGCGAAAATGGAACCGAGGTGACGCCCAACGGAGGGTTCCTCCACTATGGCGTCGTCCGCACCTCCTTTGTCGTCTTGCACGGCTCGATTCCGGGACCCACGAAGCGCCTCATCCGATTCCGCGACGCGGCCCGCGGCGGGTACGTGCGACTCGAGAAGCCGCCGGAACTCTCGTATCTCTCGAAGGCGTCGAAGCAAGGAGCATGAGGATGGCGAAGAAGAAGCTCCTGGATGCGGACGCGAAGGCCGAAACCGGTCCAGAGGAGACCGTCAAGGCGAAGCCCGCGAAGAAGGCGGCGTCGCCAACGCGTGCGCGGGGAAAGAAGGCTCCCGCGGAGAAGGCCAAGGGGAGGAAAGAGGCGGAGCCGGTGCGTCCGAACGAGGTCCACGTGTACGACCTCGCGGGCAAAGTCGTGAAGAATGTCGACCTCCCGTCCGTCTTCGGCTTGCCTCTCCGGACGGACCTCATCCGTCGCGCAGTCACCGCGTCCCAGGCGAATCGCCGACAGGCGTATGGCCCCGCCCCGAGGGCGGGAATGCGGCACTCCGTCCGGTGGTCCGGGAAGGGCCATGGCGTGTCTCGCGTCCCCCGGATCCGGGGAACCATGATCGGCGCCCAGGCGCCAGGGACGGTCGGCGGCCGGCGGGCGCATCCGCCGCGGCCATGGACGGATTACTCGAAGAAAATCAACGAGAAGGAGCGCGTGAAGGCTCGGAATGCGGCCCTTGTCGCCCTCCATCATCCGGAGCTCGTCTCGCGCCGAGGTCACGTCTTCGAAGAAGGCCGCACCCTGCCCCTGGTCGTGGTCGATGACCTCGAAGAGGGAGGAAAGGACAGCCGGGCCGCGCGGGGCGCGGAGATTCTGAAGGCCCTCGGCGTCTGGGGCGACGTTGAGCGTGCGGCGCGAAGGGCACGAATTCGGGCGGGGCGGGGCAAGATGCGCGGCCGTCGGTACCGAAATCCGAAGTCGATTCTCGTCGTCGCAGCGAAGCCGGAGTCCGTGGCCCGACGCTTCGAGAACCTTCCCGGCATGGACGTCGTCCCGCCGTCTCAGCTGAACGCGGAAGACCTGGCTCCGGGCGGAGATCCCGGTCGGCTCGCGATCTTTACAGAGAGCGCGCTTGAGGCGTTGCGAGCGTGGTCACCATGACCGTTGAGCCGCACGCAATTCTGCTGCACCCATACGTCACGGAGAAAACGATGAACTTCCTCGAGGGCACGCCGGTCCAGGGCCTGAAGGACGGGAACCGGCTCGAGTTCATCGTGAAACGTACCGCGACGAAACCTCAAGTCAAGGAGGCATTCGAGAAGCTCTTTGACGTGAAGGTCGAGAAGGTCAACACGTTCATTGCAAAGGATGGCAAGCACGCGATCATCAAGCTACGGAAGGAACACCGCGCGGAGGACGTCGCGATGCGAATTGGGGTGTACTGATGGGAAAGAATCTGCCGTCGCAGCGCCGCGGGCGGGGAACATCGCCGACCTATCGTTCGCCGAGCCATCGGCATCCCGGGGTTCCGGGACACCCAAGCTTCGCGGGGGAAGGCGTCGTCGTGAGCATCGACCACGCAGCGGGTCGGACGGCCCCGCTCGCGCGCGTCCAGTTCGGCGGACGGGAGGTCCTGATGATTGCGCCGGACGGCCTCCAGGAGGGCCAGGTCGTTACAGTCGGCGCTGCAAAGATCGACCGCGGGAACACGCTTCCAGTCGGACAAATCCCGGAGGGCACGCTCGTCTATAATATCGAGGGCCTGGCCGGTGACGGCGGAAAATACGTCCGCGCGGCGGGGACGAGCGCAGTCGTCGTGAGCCACGGGGAAAAGACCGTCATTCAGCTTCCGAGCGGCCAGTTCAGGGGGTTCGACCCTCGCTGCCGCGCGACGATCGGAGTCGTTGCGGGCGCTGGCCGGCTCGATAAGCCGTTCGGGAAGGCCGGGAAGAAGGCGCTCGCGTATCGGTCGTTCAGCAAGCCGTCGTTAAGGGTGCGGGGCGTCGCGATGAACCCGGTTGACCATCCCCACGGCGGCGGCGCACATCAGCACGTGGGCCGTCCGTCGACGGTCTCGTGGCGGGCGCCTCCCGGGCGAAAGGTCGGCCGGATGTCCCCCAAGCCGAAGAGACTTCGGGAGCGGCGGAGGTAGTCGAGCATGGCGAAGAAGGCAGGTGGGTTGGCAAAGGCGGCACGGCGAAAGATACGGAAGCGCGCGGCGGGCATCGAGGTCCGTCGCAAGCGGGAGTTCACATACCGCGGGTACTCACTCGAGGAGCTAAGGGCGATGACCCTGCAGGAGGTCATTGAGCTCCTGCCATCGCGGGCGCGGCGGACCTACATCCGGGGCCTCGACGAGCAGCAGACGATTTTCGTGGACCGCTTTCGCGCGGCCGAGTGGACGCAGTCTGCTCTCCGTACGCACTGCCGCGACGTCCCCATCCTCCCGGACTTCGTCGGAAAGAAGGTCGCGATCCACAACGGAAAAGCGTTCCTCACGGTGGAGATCAAGCCCGAGATGATCGGGCATTACCTCGGGGAGTTCGCGATGACCCGGGGGACCGTGGTCCATAGCGGTCCTGGGGTCGGTGCGACTCGGTCCTCGAAATTCATGCCGCTGAAATAGGTGGGCCATGGCGAAACTCGGGTACACGACAGAATTCAAGACAGAAACACAAGCGCGCGCCTACGGGCGCGAATTGCCGATTCCATGGAAAAAATCCGTCGAGCTCGCCCGCCAGCTCCGCGGGAAGAAAGTCGAGAGGGCACTTGCGTATCTCGACAACGTCGTGGCGCTCAAGCAGCCCGTTCCCTATCGCCGGTATAACCGGTGGGTCGCACACAAGAGCGGATATGGCCCTGCGCGGTATCCGGCAAAGACGGCGAGGTACTTCAAGCGGGTCCTCGAAACCGCGGTGTCGAACGCGGAATACCTAGGGCGGGGCGATCCGGAGGCGATGGTCATTCGGGTGATCAACGCCCACAAGGGAAAGCCCGTGAAAGGGATGCGGCCGCGTGCCCAAGGCCGCAGCACGCCCTGGGACAAGGACACGGTGAACCTCGAGGTCGTGCTGGAGGAGGTGCAGTAACGTGGTGACATCTGCGAAGGCGGAGCGCCGAAAGGACAAGCGGATTGTTGTGGAAAACGTCCGTCGCCTGCTCCTCAAGGAGTACCTTCTCCGCGAAACGCAACGTGCTGGATTCGGCGGTCTCGATATCCAGCGCACACCAATGGGCACCCGGCTCACGCTCATCGCCGAGAGGCCGGGCCTGGTGATTGGCCGCAAGGGGGGAGCGATCAAGGCCCTCACGGATGCGGTGGAGCGGCGGTTCAACCTCGACAATCCGCAAATCGAGGTCCAGGAGGTCGCGAACCCCGCGTTGAACGCGCAAATCATGGCCGAGAAGCTCGCGAACGCCTTGGAGCGCGGGTGGCACTTCCGACGTGCAGGTCACTCGACGGTTCGCCGAATCATGGAGGCGGGCGCGAGGGGTTGCATCGTTAGAATCGCGGGGAAGCTGACCGGCCACAGGCACCGACAGCAGAAATTCCCGGCTGGACACATCAAGTATTGTGGCGAACCGCGCAACACCTGGATGCGGACAGGCTTCGCCATCGCCCGAATGAAGCCGGGCGTGATTGGCGTCACCGTCCGGGTCATGGTCCCCGAGGCGAAGCTTCCGGATGACATTACGATCAAGGCCCCGACCCCCGCAGAGGCGGCGCCCGCCGTCGTCGAGGCCGCGGAAACCCGCACGTCCCCGGCCGAGGCAGCAGCCGAGGAAACCGCGGCGCCAACGCGTGTCGAGGCGAGAGCGGAAGAGCCCGACCCGGGCCTGCCCGCGGAGGATGTGACGGAGAGAGTGAAGACGTCCAAGGTCGCGGAGAAGAAGCTGAAGAAAGTGCTCAAGGAGGTCAAGGAGCTCGGCGAGGAAGTCGACGTCGGCGTGAAGAAGGGAGGGAAGAGGTAGTTGGCGCTCCTGAGGACGAAGGAGATCCGCGGGATGGACGCGAAGGCCCGCGAGGAGAAGCTCGAGGAACTACGTTCCGAGCTCTTGCACGAGCGGGGCGTTGCCGCGATGGGAGGTGCGCCGCACTCGCCGGGCAAGATTCGCGCGATCCGGAGGAATATCGCGCGCGTTCTCACGATTAACCGGGAGGACGAGCTCGCGAAGGCGAGGTCCGCGCCGGCCGCCGCGCCGGAGAAGATGGAGGGTTGAGTACGGATGCTTCGGCTGGATGGAGGACGCCGGAGGCACCTCCTGTGCACGTCCGACCCGGATCACATGGAGGCACACGGATGAGCCTGCGGAAGCACGAGCTCATTGGACTCGAGGTGGCGGTCATTCGATCCACGGACCCGAGTCTCGTGGGGGTTCGCGGGAACGTCGTTGATGAAACGCGGAACACACTCGTCGTGGAGTCCGGTGGCCGGGAGAAGCGGGTGCCGAAGAGGGGCACCCGGTTCCGCTTTGAGGTCGAAGGCGGCGTCGAGATCGACGGCGGGGACATCCAATACCGGCCGGAAGACCGCATCAAGAAAGCGAGGTGAAGGATGGCGAAAGGCAAGGGACCGGGAGAACCGCAGAGGCCGACGGCCCGCGACATTGGCATTGACGTGCCACGGCCGCCAAAAACGTGCGACGATCGGAACTGTCCGTTCCACGGTTCGCTCCGGGTCCGAGGTCAGACCCTTCAAGCCGTCGTCGTATCGACGCGAATGCAGAGGACCGTCGTCGTCGAGCGGGAGTCCCTTCACTACGTGCCCAAGTTCGAGAGGTATGAGCGGCGGACGCGGCGGATGCTGGCGCACGCCCCGCCGTGCCTCGGACTTGCTCCAGGCCACAAGGTCGCCCTGATGGAGTGCCGGCCCCTGAGCAAGACCGTCTCATTCGTCGTGATCCATACCCGGGGGGTCGCCGGATGAAGGGCCTCCCGGGAAGAATGACGCGGGGACTTCCAACGGGCGCACGCCTCGAGTGCATTGATAACTCCGGCGCGAAAGTCGTCGAGATCATCTCCGTGAAGACATACAAGGGCGTCCGGCGTCGCCGGGCGGCCGCAGGAATCGGTGACCTTCTCGTCGTAACCGTGAAGAAGGGAACGCCTGAAATGCGGAAACAAGTCGTGAATGCGGTCGTCGTTCGGCAACGTCGTCCGTTCCGACGACCCGAAGGCACAATGGTCCGGTTCGAGGACAACGCATGCGTGCTCACAACGCCAGAAGGTGAGACGAAAGGCTCGGACATCAAAGGGCCCGTCGCGAAGGAGGCCGCCGAACGGTGGCCCCGAATTGCAGCAACGGCGAGCTCGATTGTGTGAGGGAGCGAAATGACAAGCTCGCAACCGAGGAAACAACGGAAACGTGCGGCGACTGCGCCGTGGCACCTACGGCACCGCATGCTCGCCGCTCACGTCGACCCCGCGCTTCGGAAGAAGGGCGACTGGAAGGTCCCACGCGCGGTCCCCGTGCGAAAAGGCGACGAAGTCGTCATTTCCCGAGGCAGCTTCCGCGGCCGCAAGGGCAAGGTGATCTCCGTCGACATCGGTGATGGAACCGTGATCGTGGAGGGCGTTAAGATCAAGAAGCGTGACGAGAAGGAGGTCGGTCGCCCCGTCCACGCCTCGAACCTCATCATTGTCTCGTTTGACGAAAGCGATCCCCGCCGTCGGGCGCGGATCCGGGGGAGCGCTCGATGAAGAAGCATCTCAAGAGGCTGTCGGCGCCGCGGACGTGGAGGATCGAGCGGAAGACCGCGGTATGGGCGACGAAGCCGTCGCCGGGCCCCCACCCTGCGGACGAGAGCGTCCCGCTCGGGAACGTTCTCCGAGATATGCTCCATCACTGCGACTCGGCCCGCGAGGCCCGTGCGATCCTGTCGACCCGGACCGTGGAGGTTGATGGCCGCATCGTCACGAACCCCAAGTCCGGAATCGGTGTGATGGATGTGCTCGCAATTCGAGCCACGAAGGAGAGCTATCGGATGCTCGTCGACCGACTCGGGAGGCTCCACCTCGTGTCAATCCGGCCAGAGGACGCGGGCTGGAAGCTTTGCCGCATCGAGGACAAGACGACGGTAAGCGCCGGGAAGGTCCAGTTGAATCTGCATGATGGCCGAAATATCCTCTTGACTTCGAACGCGTACGCAACGGGCACAACCCTGAAGATCGCGATTCCAAAACAGAACGTCCTCACGGAATTCCCACTCGCCGCCGGCGCCGCGGCGCTCCTGATCGGAGGCCAGCACGTAGGGGAGATCGTCCATGTGGATCGTGTCGAGCGAACTCGGAATCCCCGCGCGAATGTCGTGCACTTCCGCGAGGGATTCTCAACGGACATCGACAAGGTCTTCGTCATCGGTCGGGACACGCCGGAGATTCCCATTCCCGAAGTTGCGGCCGTGGAGGCGAAAGGATGAGCATCCCGATGCGGTCGATTTCCGTCGATAGAGTCGTTGTGAACATCGGCGTGGGGGAGGCCGGTGAGAAGCTCCTCAAGGCGACGAAGGTGCTGGAACTCGTGACGGGCCGGAAGCCCGTCCAGACCCTGAGCCGCCGGACGATCCGGGACTGGGGCATCCGGCAGGGCATGCCGATTGGAGCCCGGGCCACCCTTCGCGGAAAACCCGCGGAGGAGTTCCTGCGAAAGGCATTCGCAATTCGGAACAACCGCATCGCGGCCTACAGCTTCGACCCGCGAGGGAACTTCAGCTTCGGCGTGGCAGACTACACGGACTTTGAGGGGATGAAGTACGACCCAGAGATCGGCGTGTTTGGAATGGACATCGCCGTCGTCTTACGGAGGCCGGGATACCGGATCGCGCGGCGTCGCATCGCGCCGCGACGGATCCCAACATCCCACGCGATTACAAGGGATGAGGGCATCGCATTCGTGCGTTCAAGATTCGGCGCGGAGGTCGTCGAATGAGGCTCAGAAAGGAATTCGGCCGGAAGAAGGGCTGCCTGCGGTGCGGTCGGAAGCGGGGAATCGTCCGGCGCTACGGTCTTCACCTGTGCCGCCAGTGCTTCCGCGAGGTGGCGTACGAGCTGGGCTTCCGGAAGTATAGCTGATGTGAACCGATGCTCCAGGACCCGCTGAACGATGCATTGGCGACGATCCGAAACGCAGAGGCCGTAGGCAAGGCCGAATGCCTCATCCGCCCTGCATCGAAGCTCATTGGACGCGTGCTCGGCGTGATGAAGGAGGCCGACTACATCTCCGCATTCGAAAGAATCGAGGACGGTCGCGGCGGCGTTTATCGCATCGTCCTGAAGGGAAACATCAATGACTGTGGGGTGATCAAGCCGCGGTTCGCGGTCCGCCGGATCGACCTCGAGAAGTGGGAGGCGCGATTCCTCCCGGCACAGGAGTTCGGGCTTCTGATCCTCACGACGACGGAGGGCGTCATGTCGAACGCCCGCGCGAAACAAGCGGGCGTTGGCGGCAAGCTGCTCGCATACGTGTATTGAGGGGAACGATGGCACGCACAGGAGTTGCGGAGGAACGCGTGGAGATTCCAGAGGGTGTCCAGCTCGAGCTCCGTGGCCCGGAGGTCGTCGTCGCTGCCAAGGGCCATACGGTGCGTCGGACCCTTTCCCACCCACGGATTTCAATGGCGCTCGATACCGGAGAGCTGCGGATTTCGTGCACCCTCGCGGGACGCCGCGAGAAAGCGATCGTCGGAACTTTCGCCGCACATGTGCGGAACATGATCGAGGGGGTTACGAAGGGCTTCCGTTACCGGATGAAAATCGTATACTCCCACTTCCCGATGAAAGCGACGGCCAAGGGGAATGAGTTCGTCGTGGAGAATTTCCTCGGCGAGAGGGCTCCGCGACGCACGACCATCATCGGCGAAACGAAAGTGAGCGTCGAGGGCGATCAGGTGACCCTCAGCGGGCCAAATGTCGAGGAGGTCGGGCAGACCGCCGCGAACATCGAACAGCTCACGCGGATCAAGGGCTTCGACCCGCGCGTCTTCCAGGACGGTATTTATATCGTGAGCAAGGGAGAGGAGGCGTGAGATGGCAGAGGAAGATGCCGCGGCTCCGCAATCCAAGAGAACCGGACGTCGAACGAAGAAGGCGTTCCCAGAGGAGGCATCCGTGGCCCCTCAGGCGCTCCCTTCGAGTGCGGACATAAAGAAGGCAAAGAAGGCGGACCTCATCGCGTGGGCGAAAACCCTCGGGCTTGAGACGGTTGGCAAGGTCGATGAGTTGCGGTCTCGGATTCTTTCCGAGCTCGGGAAGCGTGAGGGGGAAGAGAAGAAACCGGAGAAGGGGAAACCCCCCGCCGCAGCCGAGAGGAAGCCGCGGAAGAAGACGGAAGAGGCCGAGGAGGAGGAAGAAGAGAAGGCTCACGTCGCGCGTTTGAAACCAGAACGAATCAGCGAGCTCCGAGCCGTCCTTCGAATTCGCAAGGAGATGGCCGCAAAGCGCACCCGATTCCTCCGCCAGGAGTGGTTTCGGCAGAAGCGACTCGGCTATACATGGCGGAAGCCGCAGGGGGGGCAGTCAAAGCTCCGACGCCATTTGGGATACCGAATTCCTGTCCCATCAATCGGGTATCGCGGCCCCAGGGCCGCCCGCGACTTGCACCCGAGCGGGTTCGAGGAGGTCATCGTTCACACAATGCGCGACCTGACGCGGATCGCC
>CAYOUM010000039.1:0-5276 GCA_964407185.1 uncultured Methanomassiliicoccales archaeon
CAAGAATTCCTCGCGTTCCTCGAGACGACGCAGGGTCGAAACACGTTGAAGCGGTGGCTCGACGAGGAGTCGAAGAAGCTGAAGGGTCGCCGGGGCGGCAAGGAGGAAGCCGCGGTCGAGGCGGCGCCCGCAAAGCCGAAGAAGGGGGCCTAGGGTGGCCCGCGAGCGGACGTTCGTCCTCCTGAAACCGGATGCCGTGCAGCGGGGCCTCGTGGGCCCGATCCTCGCGCGGTTCGAGCGACGAGGGCTCAAGGTCGTCGGCTTGAAGATGGTGAAGGTCTCGAAGCCTCTCGCGGCATCGTACTACGCGGAGCACAGGGGGAAGCCGTTCTTCGACGGGCTCGTCGCATACGTCACGAAGGAACCCGTCGTCGCGACCGTGCTCGAGGGCAACGGCGCGGTCGCCATCGTCCGAAAGATGATGGGCAAGACGAATTCCGCGGACGCGGAGCCGGGCACGATCCGGGGAGACTATGGCCTCACGATCGGACGGAACCTCATCCATGGCTCCGATTCACTCGCGAGCGCGAAGCGGGAAATCGCACTGTTCTTCAAGCCCGACGAGATCCACGACTATCCCCGGATCGACGAGGGGTGGCTCTACGAGTGAGCCGGCGAGCCCGTTCTCATCTCGGTGACGTCTGTGGAGATCACGACCGTCTTCTTCGACTTCGGGAACACGCTCGTTGCGACCACCTCCGGCGTGGAGATCTGGCGACGTGTCATGGGGGAGCTCGGCCTCGCCGTTGACCTCGGACAGCTCGAGGCCGCGATCCGCGAGGAGGACCGCGCCTTCATCCCCGCGTACTACGACTACCTTGGGCGGATGCCGACGTTCTGGGAGCGATACGATCGTCGGGTCCTCGATCGACTCCGCATTGCGGACCGTGATGCGAACGTCCAGCGGGGAATCGAGGCGGGGTTCGACGCAGGTCGATGGTACCGTCCGTACCCGGAAACACGCGAGATCCTCGAATCTCTGCGATCGATGGAGTACCGCCTTGGAGTGATCTCCGGCAACACGGACGACATCCATCGAACGCTCGGCGCCCACGACCTCGCGCGGTACTTCGACCATGTGACGTACTCCCAGGAAGTCCGCGCGGAGAAACCGGATCCCGCCGTGTTCCGGCTCGCCCTCGACCGCGCGGAATGCGAGCCGTCGGAGGCCATCCACGTCGGCGACGTCTACGAGGCGGACATCGTCGGCGCGCGTGCCGTCGGGATGTTCCCGGTCCTCGTCGACCGGGACGATCGCCGCCCGAACGCGGATTGTCTGCGGATTCGCGACCTCCGAGGACTTGTTCCCCTCCTCCAGGGCCGCAACTTCTAATACGGCACGACCTCTACGAACCGCGGCCATGGGCACGTATGTCCGTCAACCGATTGTCTCCGTCCTCGGCCACGTGGACCACGGCAAGTCCTCCCTTCTGGACCAGATCCGCGGGACGACCGTCGTCGCCCGGGAAGCGGGAGGGATCACGCAGCACATTGGCGCGACGGAGGTCCCCATCGACGCGATCCGGTCGATCTGCGGGGACCTCGTGACAGGGAAGGCGTTCAAGGTCCCTGGGCTCCTCTTCATCGATACGCCGGGCCATGTCGCGTTCACGACGTTGCGGGCCCGTGGCGGTGCCCTCGCGGACCTCGCCGTCCTCGTGATCGACATCAACGAGGGCTTCCGTCCCCAGACCGTGGAGTCGATCAACATCCTCCGGCGCTACAAGACGCCCTTCCTCGTCACCGCGAACAAGATCGACATGGTCCCTGGATGGCGAAAGATCACGAACGTCTCGTTCGCCTCTGCGCATGCGGGCCAGACCGAGGGCGTGCGCGAGGAGCTCGACCGCCGGCTCTACGAGCTCGTCGGATCCCTCTTCCAACACGGCTTCTCCGCAGAGCGGTACGACAAGATTCAGGATTTCGCGACGACCGTTGCCGTCGTCCCGACGAGCGCGAAGCACGGGGTCGGGATGCCGGAACTCCTCCTCGTCCTCATCGGCCTCGCGCAGCGCTTCCTCGAGGCGGACCTGATGGTTCCCGAAGGACCCGCGGAGGGCACGATCCTCGAGGTGAAGGAGGAGAAGGGGCTCGGCGTCACGATCGACGCGATCATCTACCGAGGCGCCCTCAGCCGGGGCGACACGATCGTCCTCGGGTCCGCCGGGAAGCCCATCGTCACGAAGGTGAAGGCGCTCCTGAAGCCAAAGCCGCTCGACGAGATTCGCGATCCCCAGGACCGATTCGATTCCGCGGAGAAGATCACCGCCGCCGCGGGCCTGAAGATCGCCGCGGGCGACCTGGAGGGAGCCCTTGCGGGTGCGCCGCTTCGCGAGGCGAAGGGGAACCTCAAGGAGGTCGTCGCCTCCGTCGCCGCGGAAACCCTTCCGAAGATCGAGACGGCGGACGCGGGCATCATTGTGAAGGCGGACGCGATCGGCTCCCTTGAAGCGATTGCGTACGAGTGCAAGGAGGGGGACACGCCGATCAAGATTGCGCGGGTGGGTCCCGTCGCACGGCGGGATGTGATCGATGCGGCGACGATCCCCGACCCGCGCCACAAGGTGATCCTCGCGTTCAACGTTCCCATCCTCGAGGACGCGCGGGAGGAACTGCTGAAGCATCCGGACCTGAAGGTCCTCGAGGCCGATGTGATCTATCGCCTCATCGAGGATTACAGGGCGTGGGTCGAGAAGCGCAGGGCGGAGATCGAGGCCGCGAAGCGGCTCGAACGGCCGTATCCCGCAAAGCTCTTGTTCCTCCCGGAGTACGTGTTCCGCACGAGCAAGCCTGCGATCTTCGGAGTCCGGGTGCTCGCGGGACGACTTCGCCCCGGTCTGCCGATCATGCGCGACGACGGCCGAACTCTCGGGCGCGTGCGATCGATCCGGAGCGGCGAGGACGTCGTCACGGAAGCGATCGCGGGCAAGGAGGTCGCGATCGCGATCGATGGGATCACAGTCGGCCGTCAGGTCAGGGACGGCGATGTCCTGCTCGTCGATCTTTCCGAGGACGACGCCCGTGCGCTCCGCACCGCGGAGCTGAACCCGGATGAACGCGACGTCCTGGAGCAAGTCGCGGGAATCCGAAGGAGGACGGATCCGTTTTGGGGAATGTGATCGACGACCTCCGGCGGCAGCTCCCGCACCCGCACATGTGCAAGGACTGCGACAAGTGGTACGGCCAGGAAGACGACGAGTACGGTCCTTGCATGTACAAGAACGCGCGGAAGGACAAGCGGTTCGTGACGTACGGATACCACGAATGCGACGAAGTCGAGGAGCTGCAGGCGCGGGTGGCGCGATGGCGGGAGCACAAGTCCGAACCCTCACGCGGCGGGACATAGCCTGGGCGATCCGCCTCACGGATCTCGAACGGT
Source organism: uncultured Methanomassiliicoccales archaeon (assembly GCA_964407185.1). Classification (GTDB taxonomy): domain Archaea; phylum Thermoplasmatota; class Thermoplasmata; order RBG-16-68-12; family RBG-16-68-12; genus EA-19. The sequence goes on from CAYOUM010000039.1 coordinate 3,380, forward strand.
GGGGCTACACGACCGCGGACTTTGCGCGTCTCCTTGCGTTGGCGCCGGAGGGCTGTTTCGCCGCCACGTACGGGGGAAAGCGAGTCGGGATCACGTGCACGACGACCTACGGGGAGGTCGCGTTCCTCGGCGCGGTGATCGTGGACCCCGATTTCCGCGGGAAGCACATTGGCGAGGCCCTCCTCGGGCGGGCCCTTGACCATCTTGACGCAATGGGCGTCGAGACCGTCCGTCTGAACGCGTACCTGCATGTCGTGCCGTGGTACGAGCGTCTCGGATTCCGCGGCGAATATGAGAACGTGCGATACCATGGGCGCGCGGCGGGCGCGGGCACGGCGGCGGGGACGATCCGGGCCGCGAGGGCCGACGAGGTTTCACCGCTCGCCGATTTCGATCTCGGGTTTTTCGGGGCGAATCGCCGTGCGCTCCTCTCGCGGCTCCAGGCCGAGTTCTCCGCGAACTTCCTCGTGGCCCGCAACGAAGATGGGATCCGTGGATACATCGTCGCGAATGCGAATGGCGGCTCCGCGGAGCTCGGTCCGTGGGTCGTCGATCCCGCGGCGCCAGAGACCGCGGGACATCTCTTGCACGCGCTCCTGTCCCGTCTCGGGCCGACGCAAATTGCGTTCGCCGTACCGACGAGAAACGAGCACCACGGCCGGATGGCTCAGGAGCTTCGCCTGGAGGTCGCGTTCCGGACGCTCCGGATGTACCGGGGCCGCGACGCGCATCGCGGGGACCCGCGAGCGATCTTCGCCCTCGCGGGGCTCGAAAAGGGATAACGATCTCGAAAGGGTGAAGTAAGCCAACCCACTAAGCGACCTGGTGTCCGAAAAGCGCTTCCTCGCGATTCTCGGCTTTCTCCTGGCCCTGATCGGTGGCGTCCTCGTCCTCGCAGACGCACTCGACCTGTCGCGAAGAGGAGGTTTCACCTTCCGGGAACTGGCGGAGGCATTCCTCGGGGTCGCTGCGATTTTCGGCGGTGTGTCGATCTTTCGAGGGCGAATGGCCGTCGGCGGTCTCGTAACCCTTGTGATCGGGGTCGCATTGATCATCCTCAGAGCCGCACTGCTCGAGGCCGTGCTCATCATCGTTGGCGGTGTCCTCGGAGTCGTGGGCGCGGAGGTCCGCCGATAACCCACTGTCTCACTCAGATCCTCGGTCCGATGAACTGCCAGAGGATGAGGGCGAGGATCAGGAAGGCGAACGCGTGGCTCACCCGTCGCGCGATCGCTTCCCGCCGGCTTGGCTCCAAGCCGCCCCGCACGCGCGAGAGAAGGGATTCGAGACCGTCCTTGAAGACGTACCCGCCATCGAGGGGGACCGCGGGCAAGGAGTTCGTCGCCCCGAGCATGAGGTTCAGCCAGAAGAGCCAGTAGAACGTGTTCGCGATGAGATAGAAGAGCCACTCCGGCACACCGGCCCACACGCCCGTGAGCCGATAGAAGTCCGTCGTGGGCTCCTGCAACGGGGAGCGGCCCGTGAAGGGCAACGCAATGTACGTCAGGAGCGCGCCACCAACACCGCCAAACCGATCCAAGTCCGTGAACGGATGGTAGTACGACGTGCTCGTGTCGATCGCGAAAATCCCGAGGACCGGGCGGCCGCTGCCTCCATCGCCCAGGGTCACGAAATACGTCTGAAACGCGTCGTCCTTCCATGCGACGACGGACACGTTGTCCCCGGGACGCGTTCGCGCCATCGCGGCCTGGAACGCGGCGAGCGTGGGCGTCGGCGTCGCGTTCACCTCCGTGATCACGCTGTGGCCCTCCATCGAAACGGGCCACGCCTGCCTTGCCGGTGCCGCGTCGGAGGTGAAGTCGAGGATCCCGATTCCCTGCTGCACCGGCTCCACTCCCGCGAGCGTCATCGTGCTGAAGATCACGCCAAAGACGAC
>CAYOUM010000039.1:5286-9839 GCA_964407185.1 uncultured Methanomassiliicoccales archaeon
CCATCGATCCGAACTTCCAGGCGCCGCGTACATCATGGGGCGATCCGGACATTCGAGGTGCGTGGGGCCAGCGCAACAACATCACGACCTACAGTCTTCAGGCCGGCAAAGACGACCGCGAGGAGCATGTTAATCGCCGCGCCCACGGAAAAAATCCGGGCCCGCTCCCGACGCGGGAGTGCCCTCATCTCCGCCTCCACGGGCTCCACGAACGCCCCGATCGGGAAGATCAAGAACAGGAGTCCCAGGCTCTCGAGCTTCACCTTCGCGACCCGCGCGAGGATGCCGTGCATGAACTCGTGGAGCCCGACGGCAATCGCAAGCGCGAAGATCCCGTACCACAGCGGGATGATCGGGTTGATCCCGGGAATCCCGAGGAGCATCTCCGGGGACGGCGCCCGTTCCGGCGGGATCGAACTCACGAGGGTCGCTTCCCAGATCAGGAGGGCCGTGATGCCGACCATCGTCAACGCGACGATGAAAATCGAGAGATCGCCAAACGCCCGCCAAAGCCGTCGGAAGCGCGCGCTCCGATCAATGAAATCGCGCCCGCGAACCGTCTTCACCATCAGGAGGGGGCCCATCGGAACGAGATTGTACTTCGCGAGGAGGCCCCTTCGATGAAGCACGTAAATCGCTGCAGTCCACAACGCAATCGCGGCGAACGCATAGAGAAACGGTAGGGCGGGACCGAGCCACTCGACCATCGGCGCGTGCCAGTAGAGCCGCGATATAAAGACCTATTCCGCAGGTTCTCGTCGCGCCCACAATCCGCGTGTCTTCTCACTTCGGCGTCGGCGTGCGGACCCATGCCTCCTCGGGGAGTTCCTCGTACACGCCGAACACGCTGTCTTCTCTGACCCGGCCGCGGCCCGCCGCGAGCGCCTTAATCCGGTCCGCACGGAGGACCCAGTAGTGGATCCGCCACAGCTTGCCCTTCTTGATGTGGACTTCCTCCTGTCGCGTTGTGAGGAGACCTGCCTCTTCGAGCATGTAAAACACGTCGCGATCGTCCACATCGAGACGGTTGTCGATTACTTCCCTGTCAAATCCGAAGAACGAGATGAGGTAGTCCGCGAGTGTCGTAACGTCGTCGTCCGACATCCCCCGGCGACCGACCGTGGCGCGGAGGGCGGCCCGCATTTCGGACATGGTAACGACGTGCATGCGAAACGGACGATGGTCAGAGGAAGTGCAGACATCAGAGTGTCGCCTCGGTTATTCCTGCTGAGAATGATTTCACCGATGTTTTCAAGATTGAAAGGAATTGACTGAGGTCGGTCGGGAATCGACCGAGTCCGTCACCGACGCATCGCGATCGCCGCGTACCCTACGACGTCCCGCATCGGAGCGACATCTCCAGAGGAACCGTACTTGAGAAACTCCGGTTTCGCGGGCTCGATCGCGGTCATCATCGCCATCACGGGTCCGTACCCGCACATCGAGACATCGTGCTTTCGAATCGTGCGATAAAATCCCGGAACGTCGAAGGCGAGGATCTGGTCAATCGCGAGTCGATCCCGGCGTGCCGCCTGCTCCTTCGGGATGTAGTGGGAGAAATCGGTCGACGCGAGGACGACGACGTCCTGTCCCTTGATTGCGTCCCGGACGATCCGCCCCACGCGGACGGCGTCTTCGAGCTCCTGCAACATCATGCAGATTGGAACGAACTTCAGCTTCCCCGAAAGGTCCTGGAGGAACGGCAATTGGACCTCGATGCTGTGTTCGTGCCGGTGTGCGATGATGTCGTCCGTGATCGGATCGCGCAGCATTTTCGCCCCCAAGTCACGGTCGTATTCCGCAACGCCGAGGGGAGTCTCCCAGTCGTGCGCTCCGAGCGCGACCATCGAGCCGAGGCCCGTGTGATTCGGGCCGAGGATCACGAACGTCTCCGGCAACCCGTCCCGCGCGAGCGCGGCGTACGCGTGGGCCGCGATTGGACCGGAGTACATGTACCCCGCGTGCGGGACGACAAGGCCCTTCAACGTGCGCGGTCCGCCACGCGCGACGCGAGGTCGGTCCCCCGGGCCCAGGGGATGGCGATAGCAGGATTCGACCTGGGCGGCAAGGGCGCGACTGTCTCCCTCATAGAACTGTCCGGCGACGGCCGGGAACCGCATCGCCCCCCCTAGAGGGATGCCTCGTAGTCGTCAATCGTGGGCGTGAACGCCTCCGCCGAGGGGATCGCGCCGCGCTCCCGCAGGACCTCCCGCGTCAGGAGCCAGTACACGGTCGCGAGGGCGCGCCGGCCCTTGTTGTTCGTCGGGATCACGACATCGACGTTGCGGGTCTCGTTGTTCGCGTCACAGAGGCCGACCACGGGGATGCCGACGTTCAACGCCTCCCGCAGTGCTTGCTGGTCCGCGGCGGGATCCGTGACAAGAATCACTTCGGGCTCGATGTATTCGTCGAGCAGCGGGTTCGTGAGCGTCCCCGGGACGAACCGGCCCGCGATCACACGGGCGCCGAGGGCCTTCGAAAAGAGCCGCGCGGGCTTCTGTCCGTATTGCCGCGCCGCGACGATGAGGATTTTTGCGGGATCGAACCGCGCGAGGAACTTCGAGGCCGTCCGGAGCCGGGTGTCCGTCTGCTTGATGTCAAGGACATAGAGGCCGTCCGTTCGGACCTTGTAGATGAACGGCTTCATGTCCGCGGACTTCTGCTGCGTGCCGATGTGGACGCCGCTCGTCAGGTACACGTCCTCGGGCACGAGGAGCCCTTCCACGCCGATCTGTTCCTCTTCCTGCATCCTATTCCCCGGTGAGCCCTTCCTCGATCCGGATGAGCTCGTTCAGCTTCGCGGTTCGCTCCCCGCCGACCGCACCGGTCTTGATCGCGAGGGAACCGAAGGCGACCGCGAGGTGCGCAATCGCCTCGTCCGTCGTCTCCCCGCTTCGGTGGGACACGACGGTCGCATACCCATTCCGATGGGCGAGGTCAACCGCCGCTTTCGCGTCGGAGACCGTGCCAATTTGGTTCGGCTTAATAAGGATGCCGTTCGCGGCATGCACTTCGATGCCCTTCCGGAGGCGGCTCACATTCGTCGCGAACAAGTCGTCCCCGATCACGAGGCATTCCTCGCCCACGAGGGACGTGAGTCGTGCATACCCGGGGAAGTCGTCCTCGTGGAGCGGGTCCTCGACGGAGAACAATCCGTAGCGTTCGACGAGGCCGGCGACGAACTCGATCTGGTCCTTCGGCGAGAGGGATCGCGATCGGTAATGGTACATCCCATCGCGGTAGAATTCCGACGCCGCGAGGTCAAGCGCGGGGCGGACTTCGAATCCGACCTCCGCCGAGACCGCGCGACATGCATCCGCGAGGAGGACCAAAACCGCTTCGTCCTCCAGCGGGGCGATCCACGCGCCCTCATCCCCGCGTCCGAGCGGCCCCGACGGGACACGTCCCCTGAGAAGGTCGCGCGCGACGCGATGAACACGGGCGTTCGCAAACACGGAGGCCGCGACGGTCGGCCCGCGGGCAACGCTGAGGAACTCCTGGATTGTTGTTCCGCCGATCGCGTGTCGGCCGCCGCCAATGATGTTTCCCATCGGGTATGGCATCCGTTGGGCCTGTTCCCCGCCCAGGTATTCGTACAGCGGCAGGCCGAGCACGTTCGCCGCGGCCTTCGCAGCGGCGAGGGATGTCGCGACCGCGACGTTCCCGCCGATCCGGGCGAAGGTGGCAGTGCCGTCGACCTCATGGAGAAGCCGATCCACGGTGAGCTGCCCGGTCACGTCAACGCCGAGAAGGCGGGGCCTCACCTCCGCCTGGAATCTCGCGATCGCGGCGGCGACATCGCCCCCGGGGAACGCGACGGCTTCGTATGTGCCCGTGCTCGCGCCGCTCGGCGCCGCCGCACGCCCGGCGACACCGCCGGCATGGATTTCAACTTCGACCGTGGGGTCTCCACGACTGTCCAGAATCTTCCGGATCTTCGCGGCGTCAATGGACGGCATTCGCGAGCCTTTTCACGGTGAGTGGCACGAGGCCCCGCTCAAACTCCCGCACGGCGATGTCCATCGGATCCACGATTCCTCTCACGTCGTTGAGCACGGTCGGCGCGCCCATCGCGACCTGCAACGCGCGGGCACCGATGATCCGAGCTCGTTCAAATCGCGTCAGCGGCATGGGGAGAACCCAGGGAGTGGCGGCCTAGAAATGGGATGGATATAAACGTTTGGCCGGGCGGATGCGCCGGTTCCCGCGATCCCGGGAGAACAGGGCGGATATCATTATGAGGGGCCCCTCGCATCCGCCCGTCGGTGAGCCCCCCATGGTCCAAGCCTATTGTGTGAAATGCCGCAAGAAGCGCGACATGGTGAATCCCACGAAAGTTACCCTCAAGAACGGGAAGCCCGCGATGAAGGGCAAGTGCCCGGTATGCGGCACCTCCCTGTTCCGGATTGGGGCCGCGTAAGCACTCCGTGTATCGCTCGCGACTTCCATTGACAAGGCTATTAATACCCACGGATGGCTCGTCGCGCCGAGGTGAGTTTCTGAAGGTCCCGGACATCAAGGTCACCCCGCCCGGACCGAAGGCCCGTGCGATC
>CAYOUM010000040.1:0-9757 GCA_964407185.1 uncultured Methanomassiliicoccales archaeon
GAGACGGACCGTGCCCAGGGCCGGCAGGTTCGCCGTCCGGGCCCGCCGAGCCGGGACGCACACGTACACCAGCCAGGACCTCGCTCGCCTCGTCGGGCAAAGAATCCGGGATGCGTTGCCAGAGTGCTCCGTTGACCTCGACAAGCCCGATGCGGAAATCCATGTCGAGGTGCGGGAGAACCGGTCCTTCCTGTTCACGGAGATCGTCGATGGCCCAGGTGGGCTGCCCATGGGCAGTCAGGGACGCGCCCTCGCCGTTGTCGATTCGGACGCAGGCGCTGTCGCCGCTTGGCTCGCGATGAAGCGCGGGTGCAAGGTGTCCGTCGCTTCGCCCGATGGTTCGATCGCGCACGAACCGCTCCGCCGGTGGGACGTACGACTGAAGGTGCTCCAATGGGAACCAGGTGTCAATCTACAGGAGCTTGTCCGGCTGTCCCGCTCCGAAGCGGTCATCCTTGGCACGCGGCCCACGGACATCTCTCCGGAAAAGCCCGCGCTTGACGTTCCGGTGTTCCCCGCGGTCATCGGACTCGACGCCGCACAGCTCCGGGCACTCGCGGAGCGCATCCGGTCCGCGTAACTCACTTGCCCTTCCGGTCGTGGGCGCCGATGCTCGGGCGAACCTTCTCCGCGCCCTTGCCCTTGTACAGGAGACCACGGCCCTTCCGGCCCGCGCTCGTCAGGCCGCGGAATGGCCGACCGCGATGCTGCGGCTCACGAATCCAGTTGACCTTCGGGTCGTTCTTGATCGCGGGGTGGCTCGGGTCCACGAGGATGACCTCGTAGTACTTGTGCATCCCGTCCTCCCCGACCCAGTACGAGTTGAGGACCTCGAGGTTCGGATAGCGCTTCGCGGTCCGCTCCTCCGCGATCCTCTGAATCGACTTCGCCATCGTGATCTTCAACAATCCGCGCCGCTTCGGATGGCGTCCGCCCATCGGCCTCGGTCGGCGCCGACCCCCGCGCCGGACCCGTGCGCGGACGACGACGTAGCCCGACTTCGCGCGGAACCCGAGTTCCCGTGCGCGATCGATTCGGGTCGGGTGTTCGAGCCGCACAAATGCGAGTCCCCGTCGCCATTCGACCATGCGGGCCCACGTGACGTCCTTCAGGAAGCTCTTCTCGGGGACTTTCCAGGCCTGCCGCACGTGCCCATAGAGGTTGCGGGGTCGTGCGGGCGCTCTTAGCTCCGCCTCAACGGCGATGGTGGCGACATCGGTTTTCTTCTCCTCGGCCATTGGATCACTCCCTGATTCACGGATTCGCCCGAGGGGACATCTCCCGACCAGGGTCACCGCCATCGGGGCGGTAGCGGGGTCGAGGAAAGCGTCCCTATAAGGCGTTTTTGGCTCCCGAGACCGACGGAGGCCTCCTGGCGGCCTCGCCCCGGTTGATACTGAATTGCCCGACGGGCTTCATGACGGGCTCTATTAGATCCCGCAACACGAGCTGACAGCCTCGAAGTGCGGAGCGAATCAGTCTGCCGATTGAGCCGAATTCCGCCTCTCGCGCACTTTTCGTTTCGCGTCCCACCGATCTAAGAACGATTCGAACTCCTTAGGGGGCAGATGGCGCTGCACTTCGCGCAAGAAACCTAGTTCGAACGTAGACCGCCTTGATCCCCGCAACGAACGCGGCGACTTCCTAGCCAGCACATCATCTGGCTGGCCGGAAGGAGTTGAGCTTTTGATCGAAGGATGTGAAGAGATCCTCCGTGTCTTGGAGCGCGTATTCCAACGCCTCACGAAGCTCTCGTACTCGGTCCGGGGCAAATGCTTCCGCAAGTGTGAGAACAAAGCTCGTCCGAACGAAGAGTGCACCGAGGGTCGCTCCGACATTCGCGGTGAAATCCTCGTACGCCCCCTTAAGTCTTCTCCACTCATCCTCCGTGAGCACCTCCTTCACGGTTCCTTGTTAACCGGGCACAATCCGGCCCTGGCGGCCACGGGTTTTCCGTCGCGCTGAGTTCGGAATCGCGTGCCCCGGGAACTCGTAGCTCTGTCGAATCAGGTGGAACGCAGCACGCGCATGCCCATTCCCCGCGATGTGGAACTTCGTCCGGAACCAGTTCCATCCCTGGGTTCGCGGAGCCTCCCGGGCAATCCCGGCGGGGTCGGACAGGGCCCGGCGCTCGGGGAGGATGAACACCTCGACTCGGCGACGGGAGGGCCGGATCTCCGCGAACACGCGACGCTGCGCCTGACTCCGGAAGGCGACCCAACATCGGTTCACCCGCATCTCGATGCGGTCCCCCCGGAGCGCTGCGAGCCGACTCAGCTCGGAGAGCCATTCCTGAATCAGGGCGCGCGGCTCGCGGCCCGCACGCTTCCAGACGGTCACGGGAAGATCGCCTCCCGGGTGGGCTTCCGGACGATGAACAGATACTTGAAGCCACGAAGGTAGAACCCGAACTTTCGCGCGCGGTGCTCCCACATCGGGTTCAGCGACCGGTCATGGTGCCGCACGATGCATACGATGTCGACGGGCTCGAAATACCGATGCAGGAACTCGAATGCATGGAACCCGATGGGCGTGAACCGGCCGCGGCGGTACTCGTCGCAGATCAGCCACCCGAGGACGTGCCCCGGTTTCAGGGTGCGATGCAGCTCCCGTGCGACCTGTTCCATGGCCTCGAGCCATTGCGCGGTGCCCGCAGGAATGCGTCCGAGACACGCAGGGTCGCCGCTGTACCGGACGTTGTCGGAGTATGGCGGATCCACGAAATGGAGATCGACGGAATCATTGAGGAGCGGCAGGTGCCGGGCGTCGTTTCTCGCAATGTCCGGACGCTGCGGTGCGATGTCGAACGCAAGGACGCGGCGCGCGAGGGCCCGGGCTACGTCGACCGTCGTACCAGAATTGCCGCACCAGACGGCCCTTCCATTTCGCCGGACGTAAAGGACGTGCGAGGGCGGAACGTTGGCGCAATACACGTAGCCGCGGTAGTGATCCCAGAACTCAACGTTCCGCCTGTCGGCCCGGTCGTACCGGTTGCGCGAAATGTAGACGCGCGGACGCAACTGCCGCTTGTTCACCGAAAGTCCCCAAGCTACGGTCTTCGTCCTGATCTGGCGGCCCTTGATTTTCCCGGCGAGCTCGCCTGGGAGAGCGGATACACCGATGGTCGCGGCCCAGCCGAGCTTCAGACAGAGTTCCTGAAAAGCATCGCGAAGAGTCGGTGAGGAAGTGTAGAAGGTGTCCGTGCCACCGCGTTCACCGGGACGACGCCGATGCCCGTCCCCATCGAGGAGAGCATCATATAGGATTCCTAGTTGCCTTGGGGACACCGTGAGTAGATCGCGCGGCAGCCTGCGCTCCGTTTTCTTCCCGAGTCCGGAGAGGTAGGTACCCAACTGCTTGTGCCTGATTGTGAATCCGACCTCACTATCGAAGATGTGAGGAGGGTCCGCACGGAGAGGGCGCCGTAGACGTCCCGCAATCTCGACGAGGGAAGCGCGGAAAGCCGGGCGCGATGCGGGCTTGACCTGTGAGAGCTTGATGTTGTAGCTCCCGCGGTCGGCTGTACAGGACCCATCTGTGAGCCAGTGGCCGATGAACCTCAGCCATGCGTCCATCGGTATGCGTGTCCTTGGGAACACGAGCTCGAGGGTCGCCGCGTGCGGGACCTGATGATGGATCTTGATTTCGGGGAGCTCGAAGAATGCTCGCTCCTCACCCTCCCAGAGAGCGTCCTTGCGGTAGCGAACGTTCTTCCCGAAAGCATCTTCGGCGCGAACCAAGTGCTGCGGGCCATAGCGACCATGGAGGCTGTGCCGTTTTCCGACATACAGCCAGTGGTCAGGGGTAACGAGAAGATCCACGAGTTTAGTCCGTACTCTGTACATCGGTCCGTCGTGCCATACTTTGACGATATTGATGGCGCGGCGGTACTCAAGTCTTCCGTCAATCAGGGTCGCGTAGTCATCCTCTGCGGACGCTTCACGCCAAGGTTTCCAGCCATCGCGGGTAAGAACATCCGTAGCCTCGTCATAGCATCCGGCCATGGGGTCCACTACGAGGTCCCCGGGACGTGTGTACCGGCGCACAAGGTTCGTCACAATCCCCGCGGGAGTCACGCCATTGAATCGAGCATCCCCGAACGATCCGACGGCGGGGCTCTGGTATTCGAAGTCCCACAACGTCGTCGCTTCGAGGTCGTAGTCGCGGAGGGCGTCCCAACCGCGGAGGATCCGTTCGAGGCCCGTGGAGGGCGACACAATGACCTGGGCCATTCGCCCGTTAGGAGGGTGCGCGGCTATATCCGGACGAACGGGAGGGAGCGTCGAAAGTAAACGACACATCTCGAACAATCGCGGTGAAAGTGCCGAGCCGACCCACGACGGGTGCAGGTTTTTATTGCGGCCCGCATAGCCACCGATTGTGGCATCCCGACTGGCGATTGGCGCCCTGTACGCAATGTTGTGCGGAATCTGGGGCTCCACGTGGCTCGCGATTCGAATCGGTCTCCAGGGCGCGCCCGTCTTCCTCGCCGCCTCCCTCCGGTTCGTCGTTGCCTCCGTGACGCTCCTCGCCCTCGCGACCGTGTTCCGCTCGAAGCTCCCGCGGAACCGCACGGAATGGGCCCTCGTCCTTCTCGTCGGCCTCGTCCTCTTCACGGCCGACTACGGACTCATCTATTGGGGCGAGGGGAACGGCGTCGAAAGCGGGCTCTCCGCGATTCTGTTCGCGACGTTCCCGTTCCAGACGGCCGTGTTCGCCCATGCCCTCCTGAAGGAGGAGAGGCTGTCGGTTCAGAAGCTCGCGGGGATCGCCCTCGGTTTCCTTGGAGTCCTCCTCATTTTCAGCGGAGAACTCCAGAGGAGCGTCGTCGCCGCGCTCCCCATGCTCTCGATTGTGCTCGCCGCGACGTGCGCGTCGATCAGTTCCGTGGGGGTGAAGCGATGGGGCCATGACGTCGATCCGATCGGCTTCAACGCGTTCGCGATGGGCACGGGAGCGATCGCGCTTGCGGCCGTCTCGCTCCTCGCGGGTGAGCCATGGGGGGTTCCCTCATGGCCGGAGGGCATCGGGGCAATCCTCTACCTCGCCCTCGCGGGTTCCGTTGTCACGTTCGTCGCGTACATCTGGCTTCTCAAGCGGCTCGAGGCCACAACTCTGTCCTACATCGCCTTCGTGACGCCAATCGTCGCCGTCCTCCTCGGTGTCGGCCTCGCAAGCGAGACGCTCGGGGGAGTCGCGATTCTTGGTACGGCGGTGACCCTTGTGGGCATCTACCTTTCGACGTCGAAACGCGCGGCCGCATGGGTGCGTGCGATGATGGGCACCGGCGTCGTCACCGATGAGCGCGTCCCCGCCGATCCGCCGGCAGAGAAACGTTGAGCCACGAACGAAGGTCACGCAGCGTCGGGTATGGCTTCGCGATGTTCTCGAGGTGCAATGCCGCCGCCGCATTCGCGAACCGGAGACGATGCGCCAGGTCGGCGCCCTCCAACGTCGCGCGAATGTAGGCCGCATTGAACACATCCCCGCAGCCCGTAGGGTTAATCGGTGCAACGGGTAAGGCAGGGTCGCTGACGACCTCGGTCTGCGTGAACACGGTCGCGCCATGGGAACCCTGATGGACGACGACCTCGCGGACACCGCCTGGGAGGAGCGCCTGTGCGGCCTCCTCGAGGGAGGTTCGGTCCCCGATGCGCATCACCTCTTCCTCGTTCCCGAAAAACATATCCAGGTGAGGAAGCGCGGAGAGGACGGCGTCCCTCCGGTGCTGCGGCCATCCGAGCGGGTCCGTGGAAACGTCCAACGACGTTGTCGCTCCCGCCGCGCGTGCCCGCTGGAGCACCCTCTTCGTCGACGGCCCGATGAGCCGCGTCGCCCACCAATATCCCGCGCGATGGACATGGTGGGCCCTGGCGATCCACGAGGTGGGAACGTCCGATGGCCGAAGGTCCGCATTCGCACCGAGCGACGTGACGAGGTGCCGGGTCCCATCGGAGAACGTGAGGGCGAACGTCATCCCGCTCGGTTTCGTGGGAGAGAGTCGGAGGTGTGCATCGATTCCTGCACGACGATACGCGCTCCTAAGGAACGCGCCCGCCCAGTCTCGTCCCACGCACGCGACGAGAGCCGTACGACCGCCGAGCGCAGCGAAGGCCAAGGCAAAGTTTGTCGCGTTGCCGCCGGGGACGTACGTGAACCGCTCGACATGCGACTGCCGCTCGCCATGGCCGGGCCGCAACGGCGGGGTCACGACATCGAGAATCGCGTCACCGACTGCGACGGCGTCGAACCGCGTCCGAGCCACAGTCCAGCGGGAACGGATAGGACCTACTCAAGACCTCTGGGGCCCACGGAGGAGAGAGCTGAGCAGGAACGAAGAGGCTGGAGGACGCCTGGCAGTCATACGGAACGCCGAATTGTGTGCATCGTGCTACGTGCTAACACAGAACATGTTAAATATAGGCACGGTATCGCCTCGCGCCATGGACTTCGAACGCGAGATGCTGGATGTGGTGCGCAGACACCGGGCCGTCAACAACCGGTTCCTGAACCGGTTTGCGGCCGGCCGGGTGAAGGACGAACAACTCGGAACCTTTGCCCGTGAGTTCTATCACTTCTCGCGCCAGTTCCCAGCGATCCTGGCCAAGCTTCTCGCGAACACCGCCGACGAAGCGGAGGCGGAAGAGCTCACGAAGATTCTGTCGTCGGAGATTGGTGATGGGGACCCGAAGCAGCGGCACGAACTCATGTTTCGTCGGTTCCTTCGCAGCCTCGGGATCGAACCGCGGGACGCGATTGGGGCGAAGAAGCTCCCGACGACGAAGGCATACCTCGGCGGACTCGAGCGACTCTACGGAGGGCGCGACCACATCGCGGCTCTTGGAGCCTCGTTCGCCCTGGAGAACATGGCGACTCCGATGTGGGACAAACTCGTCCCCGGCTTGGAGAGTGTCCGCTCTCGAATCCCGGGGCTCGACATCGAGTTCTTCACGTTCCACCAGCAGATTGAGCACATGCACGAGGAGGCGATGGGGGAGACGCTGGGCCTCCAGTCAGACGATCCCCAAGTTCAGCGCCGGTTCGCCACGGGGGCGCTCGCGGCCCTCGATCTCTTGGCGGGCTTGTGGGACGGAATCGAACGTGGAGTGCCCACCGAAGCTCGGGCGAATCCCGCGCGGAGGGGGCAGGCCGCCCGGTCCGGCCGCCTGGCCCGGCGCTGACGAGGGTCCGGCCGGCGGCGGGCACTGCGGGTGCGGACCCGCGCGCGGTTGCGACCCGTAAGGACAGGGAGGACTCACTCCCGCCACAACCCCTGGCGCTTCAGCTCCTCGACGACGATCTTGTATTCCGCGGGCCGCCCGCAGTCCGGGCAGAAGATGGAGCCATGCGCATCGCGCACGGGGTTTGGGCCCGCCCACGCACAGTATCGGCACATCGCGTCGAGCGCGGACGTCACAGGAAGTCCTCCAGGGTGAGGTTCTTTTCCGTCTTCCGGAGGTCGACCTTCTTCGGTTTCTCCTCTTCGAAGTTCTCATGGAACAGGTCCGCCTGGACCGTGCCCATGAGGAGGGCCCTCTCGTCCCAGCCGTACACTTCCGTGACGTACGCGAGGGTCTGGGCGAGTCGGCGGGCGTAATAGTCCCAGTCGGGCTTGTACTCGAACGGACGACCCGAGATCCACGGTTCGACGTGCATCGGGGATTTCTTCGCGTCGACGACGATCCACGACACCTTCATCCCGGGAACGACCTCGTAGCCGAGCTCCTTCATCTTCCGCGCGGCGAGGACGTTCGACATCGAATCGGGATTCACGTAGCGACTGTCCTCCGCCACGGTGCGGGAGATCACGAGGGGCTCGAGGGGGTCGGCGCCCTCCGGGACCATGTCCTGCGGAATTCTACCCGCCCGGATGTCCGCAACGAGTTCCTTCGCGAGCCGCACGGAGCCCTCGATGTCATTGTCCAAGACGCGGTCGAACACCCGCCGCTGGGCCTCGCTCTGGAGGTTGAACGCATCCGTCCGCCGGATTTCGTACCCGCGGACGATCAGTTCCTCTTCGACCGGCCATGCCGCCTTCGCCGCGTACCGCTTCTTTTTGCCATGGCTGAAGAACGTGCGAAACACGCGCTCCATTTCCATCGTCACGGCGGCCGTCGTGAAACGGTCCGCGATCTTCCGGCCGAATTCGATGGACCTTTCCTTCTCCTTGTGCGGCGACTCGAGGAAGATGGAGTCCGTGTCGCTGTATATGACCCGGATCCCATCCGTTTCAAGCTGCGCGATAACGGACTTCACGTTCTCCCGTGCAAACGCGGTGATGCTCGCGCCGATCTTCGGATCCGTGAATCGGTAGAACGAGGAAGCGAGGACCCCATAGAAGGCGTTCATCAGGATCTTCACCGCGAACTGGAGGCGGTCGTAGTACTCCCGCCTCTCTGGGTCCGCATCCGACTTCATCTTCGCCTTGATCTCGCGCCGCTGGCGCATCAGGTCCGCAAGGATCCGCGGGAGCAACCCCCGACGCTGTTCCGGGTCGAGAAACCGGACGCCGATTGGGCTCTCGATCGTGCCCGCGTCGCTCATCGTCGTGAAACATATGTTCTTTTCGATAATAATCGAAGGATACATCGACGAGAAGTCGAGCGCAATGACCCACTCGTAGAGCCCTGGTTCGAGGCTGTGGACGTACCCGCCCTCGATCGGCTTCCCTCCTGCGCCGGTCCGGGTCATCGGCACGCCGACGGCTTCCCGGTCCGCGGCCCGAATGAGGATCGAGTCGATCAGCGTCGACGTGCGGCTGTTGAACGTGTCGTCGACGGGCAGCTTCGACACGACGGCGAGGTCCATCGACTTGTCGAGGCGGGTGACCTTCTCGAGAATCCGGAGCGCAAGCTCCGCGTCCTTCATACAATACTGGAGGACCTTCTCGCGGTTGTTCTTCCACTCCTCCTCCATGTGGAGGCGGTCGACATCGGCCTTTCCCTCATTCAGGAGCCACCGCGCGACCGCATCGAGCGTCTCCTGCTTCGGGTGGAGCTCGAGCTTCACCGCCCACCACGCGTCGGCGATGATCCGGCCATGGGCCCGCCAGAACCGCTCGCCGATGTTGCTAATCCCTAGGCCGTCGCGCGAGAGCGGGAGAAACGTAATGCCGTGGACCTTCGCGCGTTGCTCGAGGATGGGCAGATCGTACCCGTCGATGTTGTAGCCCGTAATGACGTCGGGATCTGACTTCCGGACCATTTCGAGGAACCGCCGGATGATCTCTTTCTCGTCGCCCGTATAGATATCCGTCTTCACTGCGCCGTTCTCCCGCCACGCGATTCCGAGGCATAGGATCGTTGGGTCCGTGATTGTGTTCTCGATGTCGAACGACACGATCTTCAGCGCGGGGTTGAACGGCTCACACGGCTCGAACCGCTCCGCCTTGACGACGAGGTCCGTCGTGTACCGGCCCGTCGCCGGCGCGCCATGGATCCGGACACACGCGGGGATGTCCATGTCGTAGATGAAGCGGTGCGCGAACGGGATGTCCAGCGTCGAGGCGCCTGGATCCGCCGACTTGTGGCAGGAGCTGCAGAGCGTGACGTCGTGCTCGGCGATCGCGACTCCGTTGGAGATGTCCGGGATCACGCCGCCGGGGTGGTCCTCGAACCCCTCGGGCGTCGTGCTCGTGGCGCCCCACCAGACGTTGTCGTGGCAGGCGCCGCAGGCGTTCGTGCTGGGCTTCTCCTTCCAGTTGTCGTTCACGTGGCAGGCGGGGCAATTCCGCACGTCCGCCGGGAAGCCGACCGTG
>CAYOUM010000041.1:0-9733 GCA_964407185.1 uncultured Methanomassiliicoccales archaeon
GAAGCTCGACGACGACATTGCGCAGGCCGAGCCGAAACGGCCGCAAACGGCGGAGAGCCTCGGACGGCTCCAGCTCATCCTCGATGAGATCAAGAAACAGCTCGATCAGCTCTCGACCGACCGCGAGGGCGCGCTGAAGTACCGGGAACTCAAGGAGAGGGTGGAACTCGCTCGAGCGCAGCTCGTGTACAAGAACCGAGACCTCATCGAGCACGAGATCGCGGGGACGAAGCAGCAACTCGCGAAGTACGAGGAGGAACGGCAGAAGATTCTCGCCGCGAAGGCTGAACTCGAGGGGCAGGCCAAGGAGGCCGAGGAGCGACTCCGCGACGCCGAGAGCAAGATGGCCGAACGGGGTGGCGAGGAAGGCAAGCAGCTCAAGGCGAAGCTCGATGCATTTCGAATCGAACGTGCCCGCGCCCAGGACGGCATTGCGACGAGTGGTGAGGAGATCAAGCGGCTCAAGCAAGAAGTCGCCGATGGGCAACGGGAGAGAGCGCGGGTCGCGAAAGAACTCGAAACCCTCGGCAAGGAACGACGATTGGTGGCCGACTCCCTCGGAGACCTCGAGGGAGCGCTCAAGGGTATTGATACTGAACTTAAGGCCCTCGACGAACGCGCGTCAAAATCAGACTCGAAAGTTCTCGAAATCCAGAAAGATATCGTCGGTTTGAACAAGCGAATCGACGAAGGCGATGAAAAGGTGAAGGCGCTCGTCCTCGAGGGGGACCGCGCAACGGGGGCGATCGAGCGCCTCCGGAACGAGGGCGGCCAACTGGACGAGGTCCTGAAGACGTACCAACTCGAGCTCGACGACGTCGAGTTCCAGTTGAAGGAACTCAGGACCGGCACGAAAACGAGCTCGAAAAACCTCGCGAAGCTCCAACAGGAGTTCTACGCAAAGCGTAAGGAAGAAACGGAACTTGAGCGTCAGCGTGGAGAGCTCCAGAACGCGATCATCGAGCTCACGCGACAGTACACCACGATGAAGGCCGAAGCGGACGTCGCCGAGAACATGAAGCGCGGTTATACGTCCGCCGTCGCGGCAATCCTCGAAGGTCGAGACACGGGAGCGATTAAGGGCGTCCACGGCACGATCGCACAGCTCGGCCATGTAGAGCCGAAGTACGAAACGGCGATCCTCGTCGCAGCGGGGAGCCGAATGCAGGCAATCGTCGTCGACGATGACGGGGTCGCAGCGGCGTGTATCGACTACCTCAAGAAGAAGAGAGCGGGGCGGGCCACGTTCCTCCCTCTCAACAAGATGCTCGTCGGCCGGCCGCGGGGAAAGGCAATCCTCGTTGCGAAGGAGTCCATCGGCTTCGCAATCGACTTGATCAAGTTCGACGAGAAGTACCGTGACGCGTTCTTCTACGTCCTCGGCGACACGCTCGTTGTCGAAACGCTTGACGAAGCTCGAAAGTACATGGGCGGCGTCCGGCTTGTCACCGTCCTCGGCGAGCTCATTGAGCCAAGCGGGGCGATGATTGGGGGCGAACTGGAGAAATCCTCCGTTCGATTCGGTGCACCCGATCGCCGGGAGCTCGATAACGTCGCGGAGAAGCTCCAAAGGGCGAACGGGGAAGCAGAGCGGGTTGCGAAGCGTCTCACAGACATGCGCAAGGAGCTCACGTCCCTTGAGGGGCAGCTGAAAGATGTCGGAAACGAAAACTCCTCCGTGGAAGTGAAAACCTCGTCCTTGGAGGCGAAGCGGAAGGAATTCGGGACCAAGGTCAAGGCGGTCAAGGAGGACCTCGAGGCGCGCCGTCAGAGGCTTGCAGAGGCCGAGAAGACCGCGAGGCGAATCGAGGACGACCTGTCCCGATTCCGTGGGGAGATCGATACGCTGAAGGGCCATCGCGAGGCGTTGGAGAAGCAGGTCCTAGAGGCGACACCACAACAGGTATCCTCGAGGATGAAGGAGCTGATGGCGAAGCACGTGAAGGCGGCGGATGACGTCACCAACGCGCGTGCGAAACTCGAGACGTCGGATGCACAAATGAAGGTCCAGGCGGAGCGGAGGACTGAGTTCGACGAGAGAATTGATGGTCTCCTCACGCAGAAGGGCGAGCATAACAAGCGGGTGAAAGACCTGGGAGTCTCCCTCGTCTCGTTGGAAAACGAGATCCGCGGCCTGGAGAAGATGGAAACCTCGATGTCGAGGGAGATGCAAGATCTCCAGAAGGAACGGGATGCCGCGTTCCGGGAGAAAACGGAGCTCGACAGCGAGACGGACAAGCTCGGCCACAAACTCGAGACGAAAGAGGATTTCTCGATGAACCTCCAAACGGATCTGAAGGCGAAGGAAGAGTCGCTCGCCAAGGCCGAGGAGGAACTAAGAGCGCTCGGGCGTGAGGTGACGGGCAAACTCCCTCCGCTCGACGAACTGAAGCGAACGATCGCGGAATGCGATGCACAGATTTCCGCGCTCGGGCCAATCAACATGCGGGCCCTCGATGACTACGAGGCGCAGCACAAGCGGCTTGACGAGCTGAGCGGGGAGTACAAGCAACTGGAGAACCAGCGAGCGGAACTCACCAAGCTCGTCGAGGAATTGACGGAGAGAAAGAAGGAAGGGCTCGCGAAGGTCTTCAGCGCGATTAACGAGAACTTCAAACGGGTCTATCACGAGATCAGCGAGGGGGGCGAGGCGGAGCTACTCGTGGAAAATGAGCAGGACCCATTCCAGGGGGGCCTGATCATCCGTGCGAACCCCTCGCACAAGCGAGCCCTCCGACTCGAGGCATTGAGCGGCGGGGAGAAGAGCCTCGTGTCCATGGCGTTCATTTTCGCGATTCAGGAGTTCGACCCCTCGCCGTTCTACCTGCTCGATGAAATCGATCAGAACTTGGACGCGGTGAACGCAGAGCGGGTTGCCAGGATGATCAAGAAGAACGCGAACACCGCACAGTTCGTCCAGATCTCCCTCCGCAAGGTGACCCTCAAGGAATCCGACCATCTCATCGGGGTCACGATGACGCCAAGTGGCATCTCCGACCTTGTGATGAAGGTGAACCTCACAGAGATTGAGGACGAACGATCGCAGGAGGCGGTGGCGGCATGAGCGACGCCTACGAATCGATCCTGAACCACCTGTTGTTTCACAAGGCCCTGATCAGCGAGAACGATGGCGGAGAGCGAATCAATCGCTACCTCGCGATGTTGCGGGAAATCGACCAAGGCATGCATGTGGCGGTGCGAGAGCCCTTCGAGAAGGCGGTTGCCGCGGCGTTCGAACTCGCGCTTGAGAAGCAGTTCGATCCCTGGGACATCGACCTAGCACAGTTCACGGGGATGTACCTGGAGAAGATGAGGGATGGCGGGGTCGTTAACTTCGTCACTGCAGGCAAGCTCATTTTCATGGCCTGGTCGATCCTGAAGCTCCAGAGCGACTACGTCCTTGCGACCGCCACGCCCCCAATCCAGGAGGACAATGGATCTGAGGACGGGGATCTCGACATCTATCGCGAGCCCGAGGACCTCGACTTCAACGCCGCGGTGCTCCAGGCGGGTCGATTGCCAATCGCGGAGGCGATCCGCCGCCAAGGGCGCCGCGCGGTCACGCTCATGGAGTTGATGGAGGCATTCGACAGCGCGCGGCGTGAGTCCGAACTCCAACTTCAGCTGAACGCGCTCCGAGAGCACGCCCTTCGCAAGTTCGCACCGAACTTCCATGAGAAAGTCCATTCCGAGGACCTATCCGAGGACATCGGCCTGACGTGGGGGCGGATCACTCAGTTCGGTGGCATCGACGTCCCGTTCGAGAAGCTTGTCGCCGAACGCGATCGGTGGGACCTCATCACCGTGTTCGTGTCCCTCCTCTTCCTTGCAAAGATGGAGAAGGTGAAGCTCTGGCAGAAGGACTTCCTGTCCGGGGATCTCTTTGTCAGGCAAACCGCGACCAGGCCGGGGCTGACCGCCGAGGAGCTTGCCGAAATCCCTGAGATTCCCCGCCAAGCGATTGAACCGAACCGCGAACCTGTCGCGCCGGAGGCACCCGCATGACGACCGAGAAAGGAATCGTCGAAGCGGCCCTGTACTCCGCCGGGCGGGCGGTTTCGATCGAAGAGATCGCGCAGACGACGGGCTTGGAACCTTCGAAGGTGAAGGGCCTCCTGGAGGAGCTTGGGGTCGAATACACGACCCGCGGAAGCGCAATCGATGTCGCGCCCGTCGGAGAGAAGTGGACGATGCAAATCCGGATGGAATACACGGACCGCGCCCAGGCGTTTGCGCCGCCGGAAATCTCAAGGGATCTCCTGAAGACCGTCGCCCTCATCGCATATCACCAACCGATTCTGCAAAGCGAGCTCGCGGACATGATTGGCTCGAAAGTGTATGAGCACGTCCAAGCCCTGGGAGCCATGAACCTAATCGCTCGGAAGGCGAGTGGGAGGAGCTTCGAGCTCGCGACGACCCGCTACTTCCCCGATGTCTTT
Organism: uncultured Methanomassiliicoccales archaeon; assembly: GCA_964407185.1. GTDB lineage: Archaea > Thermoplasmatota > Thermoplasmata > RBG-16-68-12 > RBG-16-68-12 > EA-19. Next base: position 4,440 of record CAYOUM010000041.1, read on the forward strand.
GGACTCAAGGAGACGAGTCGGGATGGTATTCGCCGCGTCCTCGCCGAAAAGGCGGGTGTCAGGTTCACGCCGAGACCTGAGAGGGAGCCCGAGGGGCCGCAGCCCAAGACGCAGGGGTCGACTCCCCCATCGGAGTCCGCATCAGCCCCCGTGACAACGCCCGACACCGATGCTGTGTCTGGCGAAGCGATAACGAGCGAATAGCGTTTAAATAGATTGAGCCTCGTTGAATCAGATCGCCCCTCCTCTGGCGAGTGGGAACACTCCCGTTGACGGAGCAGAGTGGATCTGGTGAGCGGGTACCTCGGGGACATCGCCCTCCGCAAGCAACTCGAAGAGAAGGTCAAGGAGGCGACCCGGGTCCGCCAGGACTCTGAACAAGCAGTTCAGGACGCCGAGGCTCTGATCGCCCGGGCCAGGAAGCTCGACGCTTCCACGACTGAGGCGGATATCGCGTTGACGGAGGCAACCGCGTCCCTCGGCGCAAAGGATTACAAGATTGCGTACGAAAAAGCCATCGTCGCACGCGATAAGGCGACGCGAATTTATCGAGACCGAATCCGGTCGATCATTCAAGACAGCGAAACCCTGGTCGCAATGATAAAGCGCCTGGGAGCCGACGTGGCTGACAACGATTCCGTCCTCAGCCGCGCACGCGAGAGCCTCGATGCGGATGACTTCGAGGGTGCCGTGGAGCTCGCCTCGAAGACGTGGAAACGCAGCGAAAAGATGCTCCACGAGCATCTGTCGGAGTCGTTCTCGAAGGCGCAGAGCCTCATCCTCAGCGTGAAGAAGCTTGGGAAGGACACAGGGACCGCGGAGGACCTCCTCTCGCGCGCCCGTCAAGCGGTCGAGTCGAATGACTTTGAGATGGCGCTGACGTTCACCGCGGAATGTCTTGACACGGTGACCGGGGAGCTTCGGGGCGACGTCGACCGGGCGATGGCCGACGCGGAGAACCTCCTCGCGACCGCACGGGAAATGGGTGCGGACGTTACGAAAATGGGGCAGCTCATCGAGCGCGCCCGCGACGACATGGCGAAACTGGACTTCGAAAAGGCCTTGAACGCCATCAAACAGAGCCGCGCCGAGGGGGAGCGATCCGTCCTGAAAGGGCTTGAGGGTCGGGTCGCGAATTTCGCCGCCTGGATCGAGAAGCCAGAGGGAATCGGGGCGAACGCAACAGAGGCTCGCGGGATGTTGCGGGAGGCGGAGCGCGCAATCAAAGAGGGCCGATACCAGGAGGGCGCCACCCTCGCCCGAAAGGGGTTCCAGGCACTCCAAGAAATACAGTTCCAGCGTGTTCTCTTGACGATTGCCCAGGGTCGCGACAAGTTCCTCGCCGCGAAGAGCGCTGGCGCCGACCTCACGCCCGCGTTGAACCTCCTTCAGCAGGCCCGTCAAGTGCTCCAGCAGGGGGACTTTCCGCGGGCCATCGACCTCGCAAGGAGAGCGGAGGCGGAGGTCGACCGGAGCGTGTCGGACCTCCAGGGGGTCGACGACGTGTTTCGGAGCGCCGCAAAGGCGGTTGCGGAGGCCGAGGCGCATGGGGCGGTCATGGACAACCCGCGCCGGCTCCTCGAATCTGCACGTGCAGAAATCCAGCAGAGGAACTTCGAGGCGGCCCGCGAACACCTCGGGCGCGTGCAGGGAGAACTCGAGCGGGCGTCGTACGAGCGGGCGATGGAGGTTGTCGAGAAGGCGGAGTTCCTGCTAAGCTCCGGTGAGCGGATGGGGGCAGACCTCGCCGCCGCGAGCCAGACGCTCGAGGAGGCGATCGTCGCTGCAAAGGGGAGGGACTACGCGCGGGCGACGAACCTGGCCGCAAAGACTCGCGATCTCGCGGAATCGGCGATTCAAAAACGGCTCTCTGACGGCATCGCGGGACTCACTGCGTCTCTTCAGTTCCTCGGCCCAGAAGCAGCGAACGTGCGGAGGCTTTCCGGAAAGGCCGAGAGCGCGCTTGCCGCGAAAGACCTGGAAGGTGCCTATGCCTTCCTCGATGAGGCGAACCGACTTGCCGCCGGTCGAACGAAGGAACGAGCGATTCAGTTCCACGAGACCCTGCGTAACGCCGTGGAACTCGGGAAGGATCTCGGCACGGACATGGGCGCCCTCGACGCGACGCTCCGAGAGGCGAACCAGGTCATGGATACGGGCCGGTTCGGGGACATGATCGGCTTGGGGGAGCGAGCCGGCAAGGAGATCGCTTCCACCGCGGAATCCCTATTTGACCTCGTGAAGCAGAAGGTGATTCAGGTAAAGAACCTCCACATCGACATCGAAGAGATGCGGGACCTCCTGAAGCTTGCGAAGACCTCTCTCACCGACGCAGACTACTTCGGTGCCACGCGGCTCATGCGGGAGGCGAACGAAAAGGCGAACCGAATCCTCGACCTCTACCGGGCGACGCACCACGAGATATCGAGGGCTGCCGCGCTTGTCGCCGAGGCGAAGAAGAAGGACGTTGACGGCACGAAGGTCCTCGACATCCTCGTGGAGGCGAAGAGGGCCTTTGAGCGTCTCGAGTTCGAGCGAAGTCTTGAGCTTGCGAAGCACTCAAAGGCGGAAACGAAGAAGCTCATGGTCCTGTACACGTCCGCCCAGCGGCTCATGTCGAGCCGAGAACGGCTGGAAGTCGCGAACCGCCTCAGGATCGGCGCGCCGGACCTCGCGGAGAAACTGAACCTCGCGAAGGAAGCAATGAAGTCAAAGGACTACGAACGGGCCCACCACCTCGCCGAGAAGGTGGAGGAGGAGCTCGCGGAGCGGATTCGCAATCGGATTGCCGCGCTTGTCGGGACCATCGAGGAGTTCGCAAAGGTAGGTGAGGGACCCTCCCTCGCAAGCCTGTCTGAAAAGATCCTCAAGCTGCGCGGCCTGGTCGACGCGCAACAGTACGGGTCGGCGGTGGACCTCGTCCTCCAACTCCTGTTGGAGGTCGAGAAGACAAAGAAGATGAGCGACCAGTCGGCCGCCGCGATCCGGAAGCTGCGCGACTCAATCTTCGACGTTGAAACGATGCAAATCGACCCGGTTTCCGCGAAAAAGCTCCTGGAGAAAGCCGAGAAGGCCACCGGTGCTGGAAAGCCAGCGGAGGCGATCGACATCGCGAACAAGGCTATGGTCGAGCTGGACGCGGACACCGAGCGCGCTATGTCGGCGACGATGAAACGGTTCGAGGAGTCCATCCAGAAGGCAAGGCGAGACGGGATCGACAACCGGGCCGCGGAAAGGATGTTCGAACAAGCTCGCGGCTTCGTGAAGGAGAGGAAATTCCGGCAGGCGCTCGCGCTTGCGGTCCAGTCAGAGGGCGAGACGGAGCAGGTTTCCTTCCAGCGGGAGATGGCCACGAAGGCCTTGCAGGGAATCATAGAGAAGGTGGGCGGGTTCGGCCACCCCATGCCACCGGTCCAGGGACTCGTAAAGGAAGGGACGGCGGCCTTGGCCCAACGCGACTACGTGAAGGCTCTCGACATCGCGATACACGCAGGCGATGAGTTCCGCAAGTACCGAGAGAGCCTCGAGGAAACGCTCGAAGGTCGCGCGCGCGTCGACGGAATCACGAAAATTCTGAAGCAGGTCGGCGGGGACACCACGAAGGTCGAGGCGATGACGGGGGAGGCAGACACACTGATCACGCGTGGGGACCCATCCTCAGCGCGGGACCTGTTCCAGGATGCATACGAGAAGGCTCTCGACGAGTGTCGACGGCATCTCAAGGAGATGACCGATCGATCGCAGGACATCATCGTGCTCGCGCAGCGCCTGCACGTCGATATCTCGACGGCGTCGAGACAGTTCTCCGAAGCGAAAGCGCTACTCGAGGACGGCGACTTTGAACGCGCGTTCCAGCTCATTCAAGACGGGCGCAAAGAGGCGCAAGCCGCATGCGCCGCCACGGTCACGGAGATGATGGGCGAAGCCGAGGGAACCATCGAGCACGCGAAGAAACTCGGCGCGGACGTTGGCACGGCGGAGGAGATTGCGAGCCAGGCAAGGCGAGCCGTTGACCAAGGCCGATACGAAGAGGCGGTGGCCCTCATCGAGCGAGCTCGCGACGGCGTGGAGTCCCGGCGTCTCGTCGAGAAGCGGTTTGTCGAGCTCACGTACAAGGCGGAATCGGCAATCCGGAGCGCGAAGAAGTTCGGCATTGATGCACGGGATGCCGAGCGGGTCCTCCAAGGGGCAATCGCCGCGAAGAAGACGGACATCGCCCGGGCTCTCTCCGCCGCCGAGGACGCGGTCCGACTCGCATGGCAGGCCGTCGAGGGGTTTGCGCCGAACATCCAAGCCAGCCTCGAGGTCCAGACGGCGAAGCTCGAGCGGTGGTCCGAAGCAACCCTCATCCTGTCGAACACGGGGAAGGCGCTTGCGAAGGATGTGAAGATTCGCATCATGGGCGATGTGGAGGTGGAGGGACTCAAGGACCTCGCCGCCATCCGAGCGAAGGGCGAGGAGCGGTTGCCCGTGAAAGTCAAGATGACCGCGAAGGGCGTCGTGCCGCTCGTCATTCGCGTAGAAAGCCGTCGGGTGCTCGACGACAAGGAGTACGTCCAGGAGATGATCGCTCAGGTCGAAGTCTCTTCCGCGCAATCCGCCGAACCGAAGGCGCTCCTTGCGGAATTCGAGAGCCGCTGTCCGATCTGCAAGGGTCTGATTCGAAAGGGATTCGCGATCGCCCGCTGCTCGTGCGGCCGCGACTTCCACGAGCTGTGCGCGTCGCGGGTCGACCGATGTCCGGTGTGCTTCCGTCTGCTCGAGGCCGAGGACAAGATACGGAAGCTTGCGTTCCGCGTCGGCTAAGCGAGGTGGCCCACCCTTTCCTCGACCGCGCGCGCGAGGACGCCCGCGGTCATCATCCCGACGACACGCTCGATGTCTTCCGCCTGCGGTCGATCATGCGTTAGCCGGGGGATCGCTCGGCGAATCACACGGTGCGCAAGACGGGGTCCGATGCCCGGGCGCAACGGCTTGAGGAATTCAAGCCCCTGCGCCGCGCACAGATATTCCACCCCGATGATCCGGCGAACGTTCTCGAGCACGCGGCGGGCCTTGAGTGCGGATGTCTGGCCCATCGAGTTATGGTCTTCCTGGTTCGCAGAGGTCGGAATCGAATCCGCGGAAGCAGGATGCGCATACACCTTGTTCTCCGAGGCAAGCGCCGCAGCGGTGTATTGAAGGAGCATCATCCCCGACTGAAGGCCGCTGTGCTCCGTGAGGAATGGGGGCAGCTCACTGAGGTGCGAATCCACAAGTCGAGCGATCCGGCGCTCGGAGATTGCCCCGAGCAC
>CAYOUM010000042.1:0-2064 GCA_964407185.1 uncultured Methanomassiliicoccales archaeon
CGGAATGATCATGGATCTCCGTGTCTGCGGCATCGCCTCGCGCCTCCGGCCACAAGCCGGTGTTGAACCAAATCGCGTGCATTCCCACAGCTTTCGCGCCCGCGATGTCGGCATCCACATCGTCGCCGATGTGAACGGCCTCGTGCGGTCCGAGGCCGAGAGCGGAAAGTGCGGTCTCGAATATTCTGCGCTCCGGCTTCCGTACCCGAACCTCGTCGGAGAAGAGTCGCACGTGAAACGCGCCCCCGATGCCCATGTCGTCTTGAAGCGGTCGGAGGATTCGGCCCCACGTCCGCCCCGTATTCGAGATGAGGCCGACGCGATAGCGATCCCGGCGCAACCGCCACACGACATCGGAGATGTTCGGATACAGGACCGGCGGTTTCACTAGGATTGCGCCGCCGAACGCCTCCGAAACCGAGTCTCTCACCCCGTCGTTTCGGATGTCAAGTCCGGCAACGTCGAGGAAGGCGGCAATTTGCTCCTCCGCCGTCAGATCCATGTGTCTGGACCAGCTCCCTCGCAGGAGATCCGTAAGTCGGTCGTACGCGATGTACAACGAGGCTTCATCCACTGCCAGGCCCGCGGTCTCGAGAACCGCGCGCACACGGGCAACGCGGATCACTCGCATCCGTTCATCGTAATCCGGCCACGGCGTTTCCGCGATCGTGTGCCACCAGTCAAACGTGACGCCTCGGATCATCGAGAACCCTACATGTCGAAGATGATCTCGGCGATCCCACGCTTAAGGTCGACTGTAAGGCCGTGGTACGTGACCGCCTTGATCGCGACTCGCAGTTCGTGCCTCTCCTTGTCGATCGTTTCGCCGCGGGCACGGCCGCGCACGGCCAGCCCATGGATCCGGACATCGAAATCCGAGAAGAGGAGCCGCTGGGTCTCGTGGAGAAAGAGGAGCTCTGTGAGCCAGTTCACGAGCAGTCCCGGAAGGTCGTCGGCCGTGACCCGGACCTCCATCTCTCCAGTTGGCTTGACGGTCTCCAGGTCGACGACGAGGCTGAACATCCCCGCGGCGGCGTTCGCGAACAGCTCCTCCGCCGTCCCGCCGAAGGCCCGAATCCCGACGTCCGCGGTGTGATTGATTTCCTCGAAGCGCACGGGCGGGCTAACCTGGCGTGAGTAGATGAAGGTGCCTTCATCGATGCTTGCGCGAGTCTTTCGCACCGCTAAATCCCGCGTTCCCGTCCCGGCCAGATGAACTTGTGGACCTGGGGTTGCAGCCGGACATCGAGCCGGTCCTCGAGGATCCACGATGCGAGCGTGGCGAGGTCGAGGCCTATCGCGACCTTGTGCGCGACCGTTACGGGCGAGAACAGAATCGCGCCCGTGGGAATTTTTCGCGTCGCAAGGACCTCCTTCGCAAACTCGTAGTCCCGCCGGTCGAGGAGGACGAACTTCACCTCGTCGTCGCTCTGCAGGAGCTTCAGGTTCTCGAAGGCCTTCTTCGCCTTCATCGCCGACCCGGGGCACTTGATGTCCATGATATACCGCACGAGTCCCGCGGATCGCTTCGCCGCCATGGCCCGATCGAAGGGGGCGAGATCGACCTCGCCATCGGTCTCGAACGTGTGGACGAAGTCATCCGGTACCATCGCGATCGCCCGCGCAATCGACTTCCACTGGAGCAACGGCTCCCCACCGGTCCAGCAGACGTGCGATATTCCACGTCTCCCCCTCGAGTCTCTTGCGCTTGCGAGCCGTCGAATCTCCGCAACGAGGTCCGGGACGGGCATCTCGCGGAACTCCCCGCCCTCGACGGCGTACATCGAATCGCACCACACGCACCGAAGGTTGCACGTGTATAGGCGAACGAAGACCGTGGGCGTGCCGACGAAGCTGCTCTCCCCTTGGATGCTCGCGTAGCACTCGCTAAGCAGGAACGTCTCGCCGGGCCGCGCCCGAGGTGCGGCTTCCGCTCCCATTGGAGTACAATGCTCCGGCCCGCGTTATTAACCCTGTGGCCGCCGCGCATAGGGGAGCGGGTCCTTCACTCCCGCCTCGCGGAATCCCTTCCGGCACCCTATAATCGCCGGATAGAGACTGCGG
>CAYOUM010000042.1:2074-9552 GCA_964407185.1 uncultured Methanomassiliicoccales archaeon
TGCGGAGTAATATAGAGTGAGATATAGAGTGAGGTCAAATTCGCTACGCGGACGCGGGCGGCCGCCGGGCGTAGGGAAGCGGGTCTTTCACGCCGGCCTCGCGGAATCCCTTCAAGCGGAGTTGGCACGAGTCGCACACCCCGCACGCCTTCTCCCCGCCATGGTAGCACGACCATGTGAGCTTCCATGGGACACCGAGCTCCTCGCCCTTCCGGACGATGTCCGCCTTCGTCATTCCAATCACCGGCGTGAGAATTGCAATGACGTCCCCCTCGACACCGCGCTTCGTCCCGAGGCGAGCGACCTCTTGGAAAGCCCGATAGTATTCCGGTCGGCAATCGGGATATCCAGCAGCGTCGAGGTAGTTTGCGGCGATTACTATCGCGTTCGCGCCGGTTGCCTCCGCGAATCCAAGAGAGTAGCTCAGAAGGATTGTGTTTCTCGCGGGTACGTACGTGGGCGGGATCCCCCGCCCGATTTCTTCCAAGCTTCGCTGCTCAGGTACCCGAATGCGAAAGTCGGTCAGGGCCGAGCCCCCGATGGCGGTCAGGTCGATCTTCACGATCCGGTGGTCCGTCACGCCGAAGTGTTTCGCGACCTTCTTCGCAGCCTCCACTTCCTTTTGGTGGCGCTGGCCGTAGTCAAACGTGAGGCCAACGATATCGAAGCCCTCCGCCCTCGTCATCGCGAGGGCCGTGGCGGAGTCCATCCCGCCGCTCAGGAGGACAACCGCTCGGTCTCCCACGGGACCGCGAACGGCGGGAGACCTAAAGCTGTTTCCGGCGCGATCCGCGGGACCGCTCAAGGCGGCGGCCGTATCGCCGCAGGTACAGCAAAATCCGGTCCCGTGTCGCTTCGTCGCGTCGCAAGGCCATGGGCACGTTGCGGGCCGCGAGTTCAATCAAGTCGACGGCGGTCGCAAGGTCCTGGATCGCGACGATCTCGGGCCGGAGTCGGTTCCCGGGGCCCTGGTTGTGGTAGTTCCCCAGGGGGATTGCAACGCCCGTCGCGCGGTAGCCGAACAGGTTCCATGGCGTGGCCTCGCATGTGCCCCCGGACATCAGGGCCCGCTGGACCGACCGCCGGGAACCCAGCTTCGCACGAGCGAGAAGGAGGAGGTTCTCGGCGGCTGCATCGAAGGTCCGGGACCGGTCGCCTACGCGGATGACGGGGCCACCCCCTATCGTGACGCCAAGAATCGCCTTGCTCGCCTCCGCGTTAATGATCCACGCGCCCTTCGGGATGAGGCCGTTCGTTGCCGCGCCGAGGGTGCCGACGAAGCCGACCTCCTCCGCCCTCGTCAGGAGGGCCCGGAGGTTGAGCCTCCGATCGTGGCATGCCCTCTCAACCGCGACGAGGGATACCGCACATCCCGCAAGGTCGTCGAGCTGCCGGCCGTGGACCAGGCCGCCCGCGAGGCGAAAGTCCTCAAGCTCCCACACGCCGAAATCACCCCTCCGCAGGCGGGAGGCATGCGGTCCTTCGAAGCGGATCGTACGGCGGCTCTTCACGAACCGGCGAAGAACGGCGGGCACGGGCTCGCCATCATGGTAGAACCGGAGCCTGAGGCCTCGGCGAAGGTACGGGTCTCCAACGCCGCCGAGGAGCTTCGCCTCCCCCGGGCGAATGACCTCAAGTCCGGGGTGGTCCATGTGGGCGACGAGCCAAATCGGGGGCCCGCGTCGCGGCCGTGGCGGGGCGACGACGAGATTGCCGAATGGGTCCGCGCGGACGCTGGCACCGAAGCTCCGAGCGACTGCGGTCGCTTCCGCCGCGACGGCGTGCTCATGAAGCGGCGTCGTCGGCTGGCGGGCGAGCCGCTCGAGGATCCGCACGACGGGGGGAAGCGGGGCCATCGCCGGCACATCGTGGTCCTTGGATTAACGTTGCCGGGCGTGAGGCCATGGGAGGCACGTCCGGTCATCCCGCCGTTATGGTTAAGTAACCATAACACCATTGTCCGCGCATGCAAGTCGGCTGTGGCGTTTATGAACTCACCATCCGGGGCCGTCCCTACCTGTACTTCTGGCACTACGAGTCGCGGGGCGGATTGCGGCATCAAGTGAAGGACTACGTCGGGCCCGCGGACTCGCCAGAGGCGCGCGTCGAAGCGGCTCGTCGATGCGAGTTGTACTTCGCGCGTGCTGTGCAGGAGCTCCGAAAGCACCGGGAGGCCACGCTTGCATCGATCGCTCGTGCAGGGTGAGCCCGCTCCTTCGGTGTTATGGTCAAACAACCATAATTACTGAGGCCCCGCTCGAGCCTGCATGGCGTTGTATTCAGGCGAGCAGTCGCGTCGCCACCGACGCGAACCTCTGGGTGACAGGGTCCACAGCAGACCGCGGGACCTGCCACAGCCCGATCAGATGACCCTCGGGGTCCGTGACGTACGCGACCCGCCCGTACGGCCGATCCTTCGGGCCATCGATTTCCGCCCCGCGTCGCCGGAGTTCTGCCGACTCCGCGTCCACGTCCTCGACACCAAATACGATGAACCCGTCGCCGGGCGGGATGCCCGAGCCGTTTCGCTTGTGGATCGCGAGTCGGACCGTTCCCGTGTCGAAATGGACCACGTGCTCCTCTTCGAGGATCAACGGAAGGCCGAGCACGTCTCGGTACCAAGCTTTCGCCGCATCCACGTCGGCCGCATACAGGACGACCCCCTCGAGTAACGATTTCCTCCGCATGGACCCGCCCGGAGCCCGAATGTCGCTCCGCAATCTTCCGCCTGACGAGACCGTGAGCAAGGCTCAATAGGCTCGGATCTCGTCGAACCGGTAGTCCTTCCACGATCGCTCGCTTAGGACAATCTCAAACTCCGGCGGCGTCAGAATTGGCTTCTTGTACTGCAGATAGTCCTCGATCACAATCCGCGGGCACGCCGTGTTCACCCACGCATCGACCCGATACCCCTCGAGGAAATCGGGCGACACGAGGTCCATCAAGAAGATTTCCGCCGCGCGTCCGTGCTTCTCCGCGAGTCGCTTCAGATCCCCCGCCATCTCCATCCGGACCTGACCGATCTTCTTCGAGACAATGATCCCGAACATCTGAGCGTCTCGCGCGCGGGCGATCGCCCCATGGCGTTGTCGGAGGATGCGATCCCTCACGTCGTCGAGCCGTCGAGCTTCGCCTCTTTCGGGGTCTGCGACGACAACGGGTTTGTTGACCAGAATCGCTACGCCGAGCGGATGAAAGTCCCCCGTTCCGACATAGAGGTAGCCGTCGACCTCGTCCCGGACTACGGTCGCGGTGTGGTAGTCGCACCCGAGGAGCTGCCCCGCGTACGCGACCCGCCGGTCCGGTGGGCCCACCCGGACCTCCCGCCCCGCTCTCTCGAGATGCTCCGTGATCGCGGGGACCCACTCCCGGAACTGGTACGTCGTCAGGAGGCCGACCCGCTTCGGGAGCATCGGGAGGGCGGCATCGACGAACCCGAGGTCGCTGAGGGGCGGGCTTCCGAGGTCGTAGAAGAACACCCGGTCGTAGCGGAGGTGCGGCATCGGCGCGTGGCCCAAGTGGACGATGAGGTCCACGGGCATCTCCGGCACGTCGCACGCACCGAACGAGGGGTCCGCGGAGACGATGCACGTCACGCCCGCCTTCGTTTCGATCTCCTCGGCGAGCTCTACCGCCTTCGTCCGGAGGCCGACAGGGAACTGGAGACCGACGATCTTCGCGTTCCGTCCGCGGATCACATCGAGGACACGATCCGTGTCACGCATGAGGCGCCCGCTACGGGCGGGGTGCCGGAAAAACCTGTTCCCTTACGATCGGCGTCGATGACGGAACTTGACTGTAGCGAGAATCTTCCAGGGCAGAATCCGCCCGCGGTGAATACCACGCTCGGGAACGTGGTCGAATCCTTTATCCGAGCGCACACCGTCGAGAGAAATTCGATGTGCCTTCGTGGCCCGTCAGGACCGTGATGCGCATCGCTGCTCCCTCCACGTATGCCGCGACCCGCGTCCGGAGCCCGCCGAGCTTCCCGTTCGGCTGGGGTGCCGTGACCGTCCTCCTCGTGGGGGCGGTACTCCTCATCATTGGCATCGTGATCATCTTGTACGGAATGATCGGCTTCTTCTCTGGCACGATTGGCGCGGCCGTGAGCGACTCCTTCTCCGTCGGGACGTTCTTTCAATCGTTCTCCGGCGCGATCATGCTCTTCGTGGTTGGCGGAGTCCTTGCCGGAGTTGGCGGCTGGCTCGTCCGCCTCTGGTGGATTTTCCTCCTCGTGGGCGCTGTGACGGGAGCAGGAGGCGGGAGCACGGTTCGTGAGCGGGAGGAGATGCGTGCGGGTGACGTGCGGGTTCGCTGCCGAAACTGCGGGCGCCTGAACCCGGAATCGGCCCGGTTCTGCATGTCCTGCAGCCAGCCCGTGTGAGACGTCCGTTCGGAACCTTCGGGGACCGCTTCGGCTCGCCCTATTTCGCCTTCGGCGGCTCGATCTCGATCCGCCATGGCGTGGGCAGCTTCACGCCGGCTTTTCGGAGGGCTTCCTTCGCATGAACGAGGTTCGCCTCCGTCGTCTCGATCGTCATGATTTTCATTCCTGGTTGCACCCGCGCGGCCGTGCCGACCGGCGAGCCGAACGCCGCCCGCATCCCCTCGGAGATTCGGTCCGCGCCTGCCCCCGTCGCGATCTTGTTTTCCCTCAGGACATTGTGCGGGTACAATCGGACCTTCAGGTGATACGCGCTCCCGGCTTTCTTCGCGATGTATCGGTTCGCGCTCACGCGGGCGGCCTCGAGCGCGACATGCCGGATCTGGCACTGCTCTTCCGCGATGAGGTGGGCCTTGAGCGGGAACTTCGTGCGGAGGTCGCCGACGTCAAACTGGCTGATCCGGATCTGGGGCACCCCGCCCATGTACTCCTTTCGCGTGTACGCCTGCCCGCGGATCTCGCGATACATTGAGTTCGGCTTGCGCGGCATGGTCTGAGGAGCCTTTCGAAGAGGACGCCGCTATTTAACGGTTCGGCTGCCCCGGTTGTTTCTCGCTCTCCCGCGAATTCCGCGAGGCGGATATGTGCAAGCTTTTATCCCGCACTCCAATTCCGACCCCGTTTCCATGCTGATTGTGAAGCTCGGCGGGTCCGTCATCACGAACAAGCGAAAGTATCGCACGCTCCGGGGCCCAGACCTGTCCCGGCTTGCGAGGGAGGTCGCCGCGGCCGGGGACCCGGAGACTGTCGTCGTCCATGGCGCGGGCTCGTATGGGCACATCCTCGCGGCGAAGCACCGCCTCCACATGGGCTTCCGGAACAAGGACCAGCTGGCCGCGGTCGCTCAGGTCCAGAGGGACGTGAAGGCGCTCGACGTGAAGGTCCTCGACGCGCTCCTCCGCGCCCGGGCCCGTCCGATCGCGATTCCGCCGAGCGTTGTGATGCGCCATCGCGACGGCGTACTCGAGAGCTTCGACATCGGGCCGTTCCGAGACTACATGAAGCTGGGACTCCTGCCCGTCTCCTTCGGGGATGTCGTGCTCGACACGAGGAGGCGGTTCAGCATTGCGTCGGGCGACGACATCGTGCTCGAACTCGCGAAGGCGTTCCGACCGGACCGCGTCGTGTTCGCGGCGGACGTGGATGGCGTGTATACCGCGGACCCAAAACGATCCGCGGGCGCGACTCGGATTGACGTGGTCGACGCGGAGGCGATGGGTCGGATCGAGTTCGCAGACCCTGAGGGGTCCGATGTCACCGGAGGACTTCGGGCGAAGCTCGAGAAGATGCGGGAGATCGCGAAGTACGCGAAGGACGTGTGGATCGTGAACGGCCTCATGAGGGGACGGCTCGAGCGGGCCGCGCGGGGCGAGGCCGTCGTCGGCACGAAGGTGGTGGCCTAGAGTGTCGGAGCCGAGCCGAACGGAACAGCGGAAGGCGGAACACGTGAACATCATCCTCCAGGAGAACGTGTCCGCGGAGTACAACTATTGGAACGACGTCCACCTCGTCCACAAGGCCCTTCCGGAGATTGACCTCGACGACATCGATGTGTCGTGCACGCTATTCGGTCACAAGCTGAACGCGCCGCTCGTGATTTCCTCGATGACGGGCGGCTTCGGCATGGCCCGCGAGATCAATGCGAACCTCGCAAAGGCGGCCGCGGAGGCCGGCGTCGCGATGGGCGTCGGCTCCCAACGGGCCGCGCTCGAGAAGCCCGACCTCGTCGACACGTACGCGGTCGTGAAGGACCACGACGTGCCACTGCGGTTCGCGAACCTCGGGGCGCCGCAGCTCGTCCCGCAGGAGGGGAAGCGCGCATACGGTCTGGAGGACGCCCGCCGTGCGATGGCGATGATTGACGCCCACATGCTCATCGTTCACCTGAATTTCCTCCAGGAGGTCGTCCAGCCAGAAGGGGACCGCCGGGCTCGCGGCGTCCTGCCCGCGATCGCGAAGATCGCATCGAAGCTGCCGGTCCTCGCGAAGGAGACTGGCGCCGGGATCTCGCGAGACGTCGCCACCCGCCTCAAGAAGGCGGGCGTGAAGGGAATCGATGTCGGCGGCCTCGGCGGGACAAGCTTCTCCGCGGTCGAGCACTATCGGGCGAGGAAGGAAGCACAGACCCTCAAGGAGCGCCTTGGCGCGACATTTTGGAACTGGGGCATCCCCACGCCCGCGTCCGTCATCCTTGCGAACGTCGGATTGCCGATCGTCGCGACCGGTGGTATCCGGTCAGGCCTCGATGTCGCGAAGGCCCTCGCGCTCGGGGCGAGCGCGGCGGGAATGGCGAAGCCGATGCTCGAGGCCGCGAAGGTCGGTGCGCGGGCTATCGTCGACGAGCTCCAGGCCGTGATTGCGGAGCTCAAGGCAGCGATGTTCCTCACGGGCTGCGAAACCGTTTCGGAGCTGCAGGAGCAACGGTGCATCGTGAACCGGCCGACCGCGGACTGGGTTGAGACGGAGGCGTGAGCGCTTGGTGAACATCACCGCCACGGCGGCGGACCTCGAGCGGCTCGAAACCCTCTTGGCCCCGTATCGGGAGCGGGCACACACGGCAATGCAAACGCTGCTCGACGCGTACCTTCGCGAACACCCGACGAGCTATTCCCCATCGACCCACACGATGCGCAGAAACTCCCGCCTCTTTTTCGCGGGAAAGAGGTACCGATACGCCCTTGCGGTCGTCGGCTACGAGGGCCTCATGGGAGCGCCGGCGGACCCGGACGTCCTCCGGGTCGCGACATGGCTCGAATGGTATCACTTGTATTCGCTCGTGCTCGACGACATCATGGACGAGGACCGGCGCCGGAGGCGGTTTCCGTCCGCGTGGCTCGCGAACAGCGCCCTGTACCGAGGGTCCGACGCGGCGCGTCCGTCGATTCTGTTCGCATCCCGCAAGCTCCGATATGGCGCCTCGCAAGCGATCCTCGACGCCCTCCGGATTCGCTCCCTCGCGGAGCGCGCGATCCAGGGAGCGACGGGTTTCGACGCGAGTGTGCGGGAGGCTCTCCTGGAGGAGCTCACGGAAGTC
>CAYOUM010000043.1:0-9545 GCA_964407185.1 uncultured Methanomassiliicoccales archaeon
TGACTTGGCGAATAACGTTGCGGCGCGACAACCGCCGATCCATGACCTGGGATGCTTAGGCGGTGGGCTTCGCCTCGGGTGCAGCGGTGAGGTCTTCTTCCCATCGCGTCCCGTCCTTGGGGCAGATGTGAATCTTGCTCGTTGCCGCGTTACATGGAGCTGGGCCGCAGACGGGGCAGTGGTGCTCCTTCGCCATGTCAGGCGGTCGATGCGGCCAATGCACTTATCATTTTCGCGGTCACAGGTGGAGGATGTCCGCGTAGCCCTCCATGTCCATGAACCCGTGGCCGCTCACGTTGAAGGCAATCGTTCGGGCCTCTCCAGTGTCTTTACACCGGATCGCCTCGTCAATCGCGCACGCAACACTATACGCACTCTCGGGCGACGGGAGGAATCCCTCTGCCTGGATGAACTCCCGGGCCCGCCCGAAGACATGCTTCTCGTCCGTGAGGTATGCAACCGTGTCGAGATGCCCAAGGTGACGGAGAAGCGACAGGATTGGGGCGCATCCATGGTACCGCAAGCCGTCGCCTCGAATCGGCTGCATCTCCTTCTGGTGCCCGAGCGTGTACATCTTCAGCATTGGCGTCAGGCCGGCATGGTCCGCGAAGTCGTAACGATACTCACCCTGGAGGTTCGGAGCCGCCATACTCTGGGCTGCGACAAAACGGATTTCCGTTCTTCCCTTCAACACGTCCGCGAAGAACGGGAGGGTGAACCCTCCGAAGTTCGAGCCACCGCCGAGGCACGAGATCATCACGTCGGGGACCTCACCAATCAACTCGAACTGCTTCTTCGTCTCGAGGCCGATAATCGTCTGATGGACGAGCACGTGATTCAGGACGGATCCGAGACAGTAGATCGCCTTCTCGTCCCGCTTCGCATCCTCGAGCCCCTCGGAGACCGCAATCCCGAGCGAGCCCGGGTGGTTCGGGTTCTTCTTCAGCAATTCCCTCCCGACCTTCGTGTTCGGACTCGGAGAGGCATGGACATCTGCCCCATACAGTTTCATGAGGTACCGCCGCTGGACCTTCCAATCGTGAACGGCGCGAACCCAGTAGATTGTCGTACGGAGGCCCACGAGGCTTGCCGCGTAGGCGAGGGCCGTGCCCCATTGACCGGCGCCTGTCTCCGTCGACAACCGCTCGTAGCCCTCTTCGCGCGCGTACCAGGATTGCGCGATCGCCGTGTTCACCTTGTGGCTTCCCGTCGGGCTGTAGAACTCGGCCTTGTAGTACAGTTTGGCGGGCGTTTGCAGACGACGCTCCAGACGCGTCGCCCGATACAGAGGCCGCGGTCGTCCGGCCTGGAGGTATAGGTCCAGAATCTCCTGAGGGATATCGATCCAGCGCTGTGTCGAGTTCTCCTGGCGGAGGCATTCTCCGATGAGAACCTCGGTGAGTTCCTTCAAGCGCGAGGGACCGTGGTCGGGATCCTGCGGCGGCGGAAGAGGCTCCGGCAAGTCCGCCTGGAGGTTGTACCACGTCGTCGGCAGCTCGTCCGCCTTCAGGATCACGGCGGTGATGTTCGCGACCAAAATCACCCCTCCCGAGGGACCGGCGGCACGGTATCTGGGAGTTGGCTTTATCGTTTTCCCGCAGCGGCTCGGATCTCCTCCGCAATCGCGCGGGCGGCGCCACCTGGATCCTTCGCCTCGGTGATCGCGCGACCGATAATCACGTAGTCCGCGCCCGCAGCGATCGCGTCCGCAGGTCGGCCGCCTTGGGCCCCCGCGCCCGGTGCGAGGATGAGCAGACGACCCACAATCTCTCGAAGCCTCCGAACGCGGTCCGGCCGGGTGGCGGGAGCGACGATGCCCGCCGCGCCGGCCCGAACGGCGACGCGCGCGAGTTCCTCCGCGACGGGCGCCGTGAACTGCTGCCCGCCCGGGTGGCTCATCTCGGTGAGGACGAACACGTCACCGTGGGCCGCTTCCACGCACGCCCGGACCGTGTCCTCGCCCGCAAACCCGTGACAAATCACGCCCCGTGCGCCCGCAGCGAATGCGGCCTTCGCAATGGCACCGGCGACGGGCGGGATGTCCGCGATCTTGAAATCACACAGCACGTCGATTTCGCGGGAGAGGCTCGTCACGATTGATATCCCGGCCGCCAGGGTCAGCGGCCACCCGACCTTCACCGCGTCGATAGTCTCCCGACACTCCCGCGCGAGTGCTAGCCCAGCGGCCGCGTCCTGCACGTCCAAGGCGAGAATCAACCGTGTCAACCGGCGCATCGCGCGCGAAATGGGCGGGGCCCGAAAAGGCTTTGGTTCCGTGGCGCGCGATAGCCGGGAACAAGCCTTTAAGTAAACCGAACTGAATGGAAACCTTCCGCGGTGTCCGATGGTCGACATCCACCGGATGAAGATGAAAGTCTGCCTCGTAGGCGAAGCGGCGGTCGGGAAGACCTCCCTGGTCCGGCGCTTCATCGTGGATGAGTTTGAGGATCGCTACATCACGACCCTCGGTACGAAGGTCTCGAAGAAAGAGCTCGTGTTCCCGGGCAACAATGGGAACCCAGAGGTCCGGATGGACATGACGATCTGGGACATCATGGGGGAGAAGGGGTTCCGCGACCTCCTGAAGGAGGCGTTCTTCTACGGCGCGAAAGGAGTCCTCGCAGTGTGCGACATCACCCGCTACTCCACGCTCAAAGAGCTCGACGACTGGGTCCAGAGTGTGTTCAATGTCGTCGGGGAAATCCCGGTCGTCTACGCGGTGAACAAGGTCGATCTGAAGGATGAAGTCATGGTGATGTATGGCGACCGCGAGATTCAGCAGTCGACGCGCGCCTTCAATGCGCCGTACTTCTTCACGAGCGCGAAGAGCGGCGATGAGGTCGACGACGCGTTCCGCGCCCTCGGCAGCGCAGCTGTCGCCCGCGCGAATCGACCCTAGCCGACGACTGTTCGTCGAGGCCGTCGTCCCTGCTACATTTTCTATCCGTTTTCTTTCGGAGTTCGCGTGGGTCTCGGTTCCCGCACGCGCCCGCCAACCTTTAAGTAGACCGAGACGGCTCGCGTCCGGCACCGCCGTCCGGGGGGAGTTGGTCCCTTCATGCCCGTGAAGAGGGACTATAAAGTAAAGGTCTGTCTCGTCGGCGAGAAAGCCGTCGGCAAGACTTCGCTGATTCGGCGGTACGTCCTGGACATGTTCGACGACCACTACCTCATGACGATCGGGACGAAGGTCTCAAAAAAAGAAATATCGCTGCACGACCGGACGCGGGACCTCCGCATCCACATGGACATGACGATCTGGGACATCATGGGGCAGAAGGGGTTCCGACAGCTGCTGAAAGAGTCGTACTTTTATGGAGCGAACGGGATTCTCGCGGTCGCGGATGTCACCCGGCGGCGTACGCTCGATGACCTGGACGATTGGCTCGACAGTGCGATGCGAGTCACAGGGCGCGTCCCGAGTGCAATCGTCGTAAACAAGACGGACCTCGCGAAGCAATCGGAATTTGGCGAGCGAGAGGTCCGCCAAGTCGCGCGCGCGTTCGAGTCAACGCATGTGTACGCGAGCGCGAAGACCGGCGAGAACGTCGACGGTGCATTCCGGCTGCTCGCCCAAGAGATCGCGGACGCACTGATCTCCGCGAAGGCTGACGTCCGCGAATCCATCGTTCCGTTTTCACGATAGCCCGGCGTTGCTACGTTTGCTACTCGCAATTTTGATTGTCAAGAACGGTCCGAAACGGGCCCGAAGTGTTTAAGTAGACTCCATCAGATGGGCAGGCTCCCCATGCGCCGGGCGGCGACGCGGGGAGGGGAATCATCACAGGCAAGGGGGAGAAAGGCCTGACGAAGGCCGAGAGGGAACCCTGAATCATGGCCCGCCGCGACTGCATCACACGCGCCGTTCTCGTTGCGTTTCTCTTCCTTATCGGTATCGGTGTTGCGTCCCACCTGCCAGGTGCCCAGGCAGAACCATCTATCTCTGACCTCGGGAACGGCAACAAGACGGCTGTCTGGGATTTCAGGGATCCGTCGGCATATTCCACGTCCGGTGTCGAAATCGGCACCGGGGGTTTGTCCCTCCGAAGGATCACGTCGACGTGGGTACAGAATTCAGACTCAGACTTCTCCTCGAACGGCACTCCCAGCTCTCAGGTCGTGGTCGCCGGGGGTTCGCTACGCCTCAAAGGGAACGAAGGAAACCTCGTGGGGAACGGGAACTTCGCGACGACTGGAAACTGGACCGTCACGAACAGCCCATCGGGATCGGTGCTCGCCTCCCTCGGAGGCGGCACGGGCGAATTCTCGCATGTAACACCCAATAACAGCTCGCAGTTCGACTCTCTGGACTCCAGTTCAAGTTGGGGTTCGGCAGCGGGCCCCGGTGCGACATCGATCCTGTTCGGCGAATCAAACGTAAAGGTCGAAGGCACTGGCTCGCTTAACGACACGATCTCGCTCACCGCCTCCACCATGTGGGCGGGGATCTCGCGTTCCTCTTCCCCGCCTTGGAACCTCACGCCTTACAATCGGATATCCGTGTGGTTGCGAACGACATACGGCGGCCCAGGGCAGCTCGCTGCGATCCTCCATCTCGAGAGCGGGTTCAACACATGGGATTCTGCGCCCTTTCCGATGGGCACCGGGTGGCAACGGTTTGACCTCCCCATGACGGGGTTCGGCTCACACCTGGGAGCGGTAAACCGCATGGAGTTCCGGTTCACAGGGGCCGTCGTACCGCCCCCTGGCGCTAGCGTATACATAGACGACATCTGGCAACGCTCCTTCAAGTCAACGGATGAGCAAGCTTCAATCGCGCAGAATCTTTCGAAGTCGACGACGAACCCGGGGTCAGACGGGAGCGCCATACTCTCGTGGGACTACACCTCACCAAGCGTGCGGAATGCGACCGAGGCCGAGCTGGTGGTCTCCGTTCGGCACACCGATGGGACGAGCATGCGCTGGACGGGAGCCCTCCAGACGACTGGCTCGTGGACGGCGAGGTCGGTCGATGCGTCGTCGGCTATGGCGGCCGCGGGCACCTACACGGTCACCTTCTCCCTTCGCGTCCGTGTGGGAACCGACCTCGCCACCGAGGTCTTCGTGCGAATCGACAACGTCCTCCTTCTGTCGCCGGACTATTCGGACGGCGAGTACGTTTCAAACGCGCTCAACGCGGGCAGCCCCGCAGCCTGGGGTCTGGTCTCCTGGGAAAAGGGAGGCGACCTGGACACGAACATCTCCGTCGATATTCGGTCTGGGGGAACCCCGCTCCCGGGGGACTCAACGTGGAGCTACTGGACCACGCATACGAACCCAACGGGCGAGGGGATTCTCTCGCCTCCGAGCACCTTCCTTCAGTTTCGCATCCGATTGGAGACATCCCACAGCATGCGCACACCCATCCTCGAGCGGTTGTTGATCGAGTTTTCCAAGTTTACGGGCTCTGGCATTGTTGAGACTCAGTCGTTCGACCCTCCCGAGAAGCTTCTCACGTGGCGCAGGTTCGACGCCTCGGCCGTTGTCCCCGCCGCCACGACGGTGTTGTACGAGATTTCCTCCGACGGCCTGACCTGGCAAAAGGTGTTCGCGCCCGATGCGGACCTTCGCGGCTTCGTGGGAGATGCGATCCGACTCCGAGCCTCGCTCTCGACCTCAGACTCGCTCGAATCGCCACAGATCCGCGCGATGTTGGTCACCTACGAGTACGAGGGGTCTCTCAGCGTCATCCGCCTCACACCGGACCGGTGGCAGGGATCAGCGGACGAATCGGTCCTGTTCACGGCATCTGGCTCCGACCCATGGTTCCACCCGATAGGGCTCGTGGCGGATTGGGAGACGAGTGACCCCAATGGGACCGTCGTCAGCGGTCGTTACAACCCGGGGTCGGCGGGAACCTGGAAGGTCCGGGCCCTCTCCCCCGATCGATCCGTGGTGGGAGAGGCGGCGGTCGTTGTCCTTCCGGGAGCGATTACGGGACGGGATCCGCCGTCAGCTTCCGGCTGTCGGGTGTTGACGCCGAATCCAACATCGTGACCCCCTCTGCGACGGAGTGGTCAACCACAGGGGGATTGTTCATCGACCAGTCTCCCTCAAGCGCGGTCCTCCGTCTACCGAGCGCACAGGGCATCGTGACGGTCAGGGCTCTCCACGGCGCCGTCTGGACGACGACCGACGTTACTGTGCTTACGCCGTTTTGGGCCCAGGTTCTGTGGCCGGGGGCCCCCATCGGCATCGCCGCCGCGGCCGCTGCCATCCTTGTGTGGGAGGTCTACTTCCGCTACCCGCACACCCTCGAGGACGTATTCGTGATCGCCCGCGACGGACGGCTTGTCGCCCACAAGACGAGGCGCCTCCGTGCCGACCGGGACGAGGATGTCTTCGCCGCCATGCTTGCGGCGATCGCCGCGTTCGTGAGGGATTCCTTCAGGGAGGAGAAGCAGGAACTCCGTCAGTTCTCCTTCGGGGACCGGACGGTGTACGTGGAACGAGGAGAATTCGGGTATGTGGCGGCAATCTACGGAGATGCACCGCCTTGGGTCCGGAGAGATCTTGCGGCTTTCGTCGAGGACCTAGAGCGCTCCAACGGCGATTTGCTTCGAACATGGTCCGGCGACCGCGACGAAGTTTCTGGAATCGCCGCAATGACAGAGGCCTTCGCGATCCGTCGACGATATGTGTTCCCATGGAGGCGGATGCAGCGGCGGGGGAGGTCCCAGGCCTCTGGACACCGGGTCGGACGCAAGCGCGCTTCCTGATCCAACTGGGGCTATGACGGCTATGGCGGGAAGATCGCCCGCCACGCGATGACCCCGAAGCCAATGAGCATCACGCCGAGCGAAATGAGCCAAAAAACCCGGAGGAGCTTCGCGCGAGCCTCGTTGCTCTCGTATACGCGGAGGAGGCGTCCGATCATCTAGCCGCCCTTGAACCGCTTCAATCGCATGAAGTTATCCCGCTCGATCTCCTCAAGCCGCTGGCGGATGAACGCCTCCGTCGCCTTCAGCTCCGGAATCACACGGAACTCGAGTGCATTGACGCGCCGTTTCACCTTTTCGATCTCCTCGATGAGGCGACGCATCGTCGTTTCGATTTCCGCGGCGGTGATCACGTCCTCGACAAGGTTCTCGTATGCTTCCGCGGCCTCGTCGATCCGTGGGGACGTGCCGACGATCCCGTAGCCGCGTTGATCGATGGTCTTCCGCACCGCCTTCGCCTCGATCTTCGGAACGATGATCCCCATCACGTTCTTCGTCCGCAGGTCGAGCGTCGGTGTCTCCGTGAGCGCGAAGGCGGCCGACTTCACACCGATCGATCCCTCGATGGCCCGCGCGATTGCAATTCGTTGCTCCGCGACCCGGTACTTGTCCACGAGGTTCGACCGGACCTGGCGCGCCCTTTCCAGGACGCGGAAGAATTCTACGATCAACGCATCCTGTTTCAACTTCAGGAGCCGATGTCCACGCTCCGCGGTCCGACGGATCCTTCGGAGCTGCAGGAGCTGGGATCGCGTTGGCTTGTACTCGACGAGCACCATCTACGCAGCGACCCGTTCCGCCTTCGTGGCCCGATGAGAGGGATGGTACTTCTCCAGGGTCTGCCGGTCAATCTTCGTGAGCCACGCCTCGTTGAGCATCCCGAGGAGCAGCCACCCGATTTCGAGCGTCTGCTCGATCGTGCGGTTCTCCTCCGTCCCTTGGCGGATGTACTCCTGCTCAAACCGATCCGCGAACTCAAGCATGCGACGGTCTCGCTCGGAGAGTGCCTCCTTTCCCACGATCGCGACCAAGCCACGGGCGTCCCTTCCCTCCGCATACGCCGCGTAGAGCTGGTCCGAGACCTGCTTGTGATCCTCCCGCGTGCGGCCCGTTCCGATCCCGGCGTCCATCAGACGGGACAGGCTCGGCAGCGGGTCGATCGGCGGGTAAATCGCCTTTCGATGAAGCTCCCTCGAGACACCGATCTGACCTTCCGTGATGTACCCCGTGAGGTCCGCGATCGGGTGCGTCCAGTCGTCGTCCGGGATCGACATGATCGGAATCTGGGTGATGCTCCCCGCCTTCTCGTGAATCCGACCCGCTCGTTCGTAGAGGGTCGCGAGGTCCGTGTTGTGGAGGACGACCCCTCCGCACGCGTCAACGAAGTTGTTGGTCCCTTCGACGGAGAGGTCATACACGAACGGCTCCGACGGCTCGACCATCTCGACTTCGGCCACCTCGGCGGCGAACGAATCGTTAAGCATAATCGACTTCGACCGAATGGAGGTCGAGAGGTAGACCTTCCAGGCGTTCCTTCCCTTCCATTTGTATACCGAGGGGATGCGCTCGGGCATCATCTGCTTCGCAAGAACGGTGAGATCGTCGCGAAGCCCCGGGCTAACCGTCACCATATCGTACTGAGTTATCCTGTACCGGGGGTCGGTTGCTTTTCCGTCCCCCGCATAATACGCCTTGAAGAAGGCTCTCTTCGCCGCCGGGCTCGCCGAGAGGACTTGGCTCGGAATCCGCTTCATATTCGAACGGGTCCCGCAGCCCATCTCCCTGACGAAGAGGTCATAGTACCTCTTCCCACCGATGGAAGTGCGCATCGTGCCGGAGCGCGGGTCCGACGTGAAGATGGACGGCTTCGCGCCGAAGAGCGCTCGATAGGCGCGGTCGATATCTTGGATCATGTCACGATCATTGTTGTCGATCCGGACGTAGTGGTTCCACCACAGGCCATGCTTGTCTTGGTACCGCGTGGCATGTCCTTCAGAGACGTAGTACCCCAGAAGCTTTGCCAACGTCGGGTTGAGGCGCTCGCTCCTGACCTCGGGTACGCGATTGACTTGCGCAAGCAGCGAGCCCGGCTTCATTTCCGAGGTGAGTACCGGTTGGATTTCTCCATCGCTAATCGTGAAGACCGAGTGGTTGGGGGTGACGACCGTCTCCCCGTATTTGGTCTTGAGGCGGACTAGTTTACCTTTGTATGGATGCCGTACCACCTGTCTGATCGGACGCAATACGCTTCTGCCTTCCTGTGTCACGCTCAGGGCGTTCCAGCCCGTAACTTTCACCCTTTCGTCCATGCCGTCTTGGGTCACGATACTGGACATCGACGAAACTTCACGAAAAAGGTCTGCGAGCGTGACAACGCGGAGTCTCCCACGTGGGTCGCGGACGACCACGTTTCTGTTGCCGTCCACGCTGTACATATAGCCCGGATACCCTCGGCGGCCCGGAATTTCCTCACGGGCGGCGCCGATTTGACGGAGGGCTTCCGCATAGTTCGTCATGTCCGTGAGGATCACGAGGACGTGCATGCCGACCTCGAAGGCGAGGTATTCGGCGGCGGTGAGCGCCATCCTCGGAGTGATGAGTCTCTCAACAGCCGGGTCGTCCGCGAGGTTCAGGAACAGGACCGCCCGCTTGAGTGCCCCCGTCCGCTCGAAGTCGTTCATGAACACGCGCGCCTCCTCGTGCGTGATCCCCATCGCTGCGAACACCACGCCGAACGGCTCCTTGCTGCCCAACACCTCCGCTTGGCGGGCAATCTGGAGGGCGACTTCGTTGTGAGGTAGTCCCGCACCGGAGAAGAGCGGGAGC